>CAZSQW010000011.1:0-4311 GCA_964609055.1 uncultured Candidatus Peribacteria bacterium | reverse complement strand
TTAATCTATAAATACCTCTCTTGGTTTACTACCATTTGCCGGTCAAACAACTCATAATTCTTCTAATATATCTAAAATTTTAGCAGCCCTTCAATATCATAAACTTAATTTTCTTTGAATAAGTGAAGTGCTTCATTTTTTAGCTTCTTTAACTACTTGCATAGCTTTTTCTATAATTTCAGGATCTTCTTCTTGTTCTCAAGAATAATTTTCTAAAATACTTCCAGCTGTTTTGTTTTTTCCATTTACAATTGCATCATCTTGAAGATTATTTAGCATATCTGGATCAATTGTAAGTTTTAATTTATTTATTACAGCTTCTACTTCATGAGTTTCAACAAATACTCATTGTACTCTTTCTGGTTCTAAAACACCAGTTGGAAAATATAACATATCTCAATAACCTAATAAATCCTCTGCTCATTTTTTTCATAAAATAGTTTGAGAATCTATTTGAGAAGAAACAGTAAAAGCTACTCTTGAAGGAACATTTGCTTTAATTACTCATGTAATAATATTAACTGAAGGTCTTTGAGTTGCAATAATTAAATGCATTCAAACAGCTCTGGCCATTTGAGCAATTCTTGTAATATTTCCTTCAACTTCTTTTTTATCACCACTCATCATCAAATCTGCTAATTCATCAAGAACAATTACAATATAAGGTAATTTTTTATCTTTACTTACTTTTTCGTTATATTCATCTAAATTTCTTGCTCATACTTGTCTTTCTAAATCATATCTTCTTAACATTTCAGCTACACACCATTTTAATGAATTTAATGCTTTTTCTGGTTTTGTAATTACTGGAGTAAGTAAATGTGGAATTCAATTATATACTGAAAGTTCAACAATTTTAGGATCAATCAAAATTAATTTTAATTCACTTGGAGAGAATTTATATAACATACTTAATAAAAATGCATTTACTCATACAGATTTACCAGAAGCAGTTTGACCAGCAACCAACATATGTGGCATTTTGGTTAAATCTCAAATAACCATTTCACCATTTACATTTTTACCAAAAGCTAATGGAATTTTTATTTTTGGATTATTAAATTCTTTTGATTTTAATAATTCTTTTAATCAAACCATTTGTCTATCAGGGTTTGGAACCTCAATACCAACAACTCACTGTCAAGGAATTGGAGCTTGAATTCTAATATTTTTAGCATGAAGAGCAAGAGTTAAATCTTGTTTTAAATTTATAATTTTTTTCAAAGAAACTCAGGCACTTGGTTTTAATCTATATTGAATAACTGTAGGTCAAACATTGAATCATTCCATAGTTACATCAACATTGAATTGAAGTAATTTTTCTTGAATTTCTAATTCTTTCTGTTTTATTTCAACTTCATTATATCTTATTTCTCATCATTTATTATCTAATAAATCTAATTCTGGAAATTTCCATTTTTTAAATTCTTTATTAATAATAGGTTCTTCTTGGTTTTTATTTGTTTTTTCCATAAAATTTTTAATTTTTATTGGAATTTTCTTTTCTATTTGTATTTTTTTAGGAGTATCTTTTAATTGTAATTGATTTTTATTATTAGCTTCTTTTTTCACATTTTTTATATTTTCTTTTTCTTGTTTTAATTCTTTTAACATTTGTGCAATCTCTTCTTTTTTTCTATCTAATTTTGTTTCAGATTTATTTTCTCTTTTTATTTCTAAAATACTTTTTTTGGAAGTTTTATTTTTTTCTTCATTTTCTTCTTCTTTATAGTATTCTTCTATATTATTTTTTTTAGAGTTTGCAAATTCTACTGCTCAATTCACTATATTTTTAGTAAAATTAATTGGAGAAAACCTAAATAAAATAACTAAAGAAAATATAAAAACATTAAATATTATAAATATAGTTGCAATTGTTCAAAAATAGTCATTTCAATATTGAGATAAATTAAAAACAGCTTTATAATCTGATACAAAAAATCAAATTCAGCTAGTTACTGAAATATAAAAAATTATCAATCCTAAAAATCTCATTAAATTTATACTTATTTCTTCTTTCCAAAAACTAGCAATAGATAATCAAATCAAAACAGGAGAAAAAATAAATTTATAATATTCTCAAAATGCAAAGTTAAAATGTGAATACAAAAAATTACCAAAAATAGTTTTAGTATCTGATATTACAACCAAAACTCAAATAATAATTAGTAAAATAGCTATCATAGCTTGTTTATATTCACTAGGTATTTGTGTGTGTTTTTTAACTGTTTTTTTAGTTTTTCTAATTGCCATAATTTTAATAAATTTTTAATATACTATTAATATAACTATTTTTTACTTTTTTTCAACAAAAAAAGAAGAAAAATTATTCTTCTTCTTAAAAATTTCAGTCATTTTTTTA
The DNA here is from genome assembly GCA_964609055.1 of uncultured Candidatus Peribacteria bacterium. Classification (GTDB taxonomy): domain Bacteria; phylum Patescibacteriota; class Gracilibacteria; order BD1-5; family UBA6164; genus CALLPO01. Next base: position 1,949 of record CAZSQW010000011.1, on the reverse strand, counting down.
TTTTTCATTACTTTTTTTCCACAATTCTTTGAATTTCTTTTTTAGCAATTTTTCAAGCTGCAATTCCATCAAATAATCTAATATCTATTTCTTTAAATTTATTGATGATAGATTCTATTCAAATTTCTCTTTCTAATCTATATGTAAAATCTGCTGAAAACAGAGCTTCATTTGAAAAAATATTTTTATATTCATCTTTTTTGAAATCAGAATCTTTAAGTCATAAAAATATTTTTGCAAAATCTTCTGGAATTTTTTCACTACTATTTTTATAAAAATCTATTATTTTAGTTATTTCTTTTTTATCAAAAACTATTTTTCTACTACTATCATTTTGTGGGTTTAATTTATTTTCTAAATCACTATCTATTTTCATTCATGTATGCTTTATTTTAAAATAATCTTTTAATTGAAATTGAACTTCTACAGAATTTCAATTTTTTAAATCTAAAGTGATTTTTACATCTCTATAACCATTTTCTCTTTTTGCTTTTTTAAAAATATTTCATATTTTATCTTCTAACTTTATTTTTACAACTTCAGGTATTTTATTTACTTGTTCTATAAAATTAGATATTAATAAAGCTAAATTATAAACACTATCTCATAAAATTGTCATTCTAGTTTTATCTCAAATTTTTTCATAATTACCTCAATATTTTGAAATTCATTTAATATATCCTCATATTATTTTTTTTGTTCATCAAATTTTTATATCATCAATAGATCAAGAAGTTCATACAAAAAGTTCATTTATAAATTCTGGATTTTCTTTAAATGTTTCAGTAATAAATTTTGTATCTTCTTCTGAATTATTATGTTGTTCTGTAATAATTCAAAAAGTTTCTTTTTTAATAAATTTTAAAAATTCCAATAATTTTTTTTGATATTTTTCCTCATTAATAGGAAAATTTCTTTTTTCTAAAAAAGTTAAATATTTTTTTTCTCAGTCAGGTAAAGAATTTTTATTAATTTTTTTTCAATCCATAAATTTTCTAACTATTGATAATCAATCATTTACATATTTTTTAATTTCTTCTAAATCGTTAATATCTCTATTTATTTGCTCTGGAGTATAAAGTCATTTAATATTTTTAAATTTTTCTTTTTGTTCATCAATTTGAATTGAAAAATTATTATTCAAGTCTGCTGATTTTCAATTAGCAATTCTTTTAAATAATTTAGTTAAATTTTCTAAATCCCAAGTTATGGTATTGTATGAATTAGATGTTCAAATTCTTAATTTTCATTTTAATTTTCATTCTATTTCTCAATTTGTTCAAATCTTAATAAGATTTTTATCTTTTAAATTACCAATAACTTGTTCAGTAAAAGTTAGAGATTCAATTTCTAAAGTATTCATTTTTTTATTATTTTCTTTAGAATGTTTTTTTCTAAGTCAAAAATGAAACCAAGCTATAATTAAATGGAAATCTTTTATATCATTTTCTACATATTCATATAGTTCATTAATATTTTTTAATTTTTTAAAATTATTTGTTGCATTTTGAAATTGAATATAAATATCTTTTTTATATTTTGTATATTCATCTTTATTTTCTGAATCTCAATATTTTTTTTCAAATTCTTCTTTACTAAATTCATTAAAATTTTCATCTTTATCATCACTTATATTTTTAAATAACTCTTGATTAAAATATGCATTTTCATCATTTTCTCATTTTATAAATACTTTATTTAAGAATGTTTTTAATCTTAAATCTGCTGTTAATTTATTCCATAAATCAAAATTTATTTCTTCATCTTCATTTTTATTATCTATTTTTTTGTTAGAATTTAGGTTATTTAATATTTTTTTTAAATCTTTTTCAAAATAACTTTCTATTTCTTCTCAATATTTTTTTATATTATTATTATTTATATTTTCTTCTTCAAATAAATTTCATAAAAAATCTCTTAAAATTTCTTCTTCAATTTCTTTATTTAAA
>CAZSQW010000010.1:3971-12200 GCA_964609055.1 uncultured Candidatus Peribacteria bacterium | reverse complement strand
TGCTATTATTCAAACTGCTTGAATTGGAGTTTCTTTTCTTTCTACTTTCTTTTTTGGTTTATCTTCTTTTTTTCAGTCTTTATTTTCTAATCACATTTCTTCTATTTTTTTCTCTTCATACTTTTCTGGATTTTCTTTTTTATCTAGTTCCAATAATTTATCAAAATCTAATCTTAATTTTTGAACTTTATTACTTCTTCTTTCACAATAACTTTTTAATCAATCAAGTCAATGACCTGAAACTGCAAAACCAATCATTTCTTTTTCTCACTTTAATTTATCCTCAAAACTAAATTTTTTATAATCTTCTTCTAATTCTAACTTATCCTCATATTCTTCTCACATTGCTTCAAAAAGTCCTATTTGATTAGTATTTTTTTGTTTTTCATCTCTTCTTGCAAATTGTATTAAATTTTGAATTGAATCCCATAATTGTCATCTATCTCAAAAATTATCCATAGCTCAAGCCTTAATTAAAGATTCTAAAGACTTTTTATTCATTACTTCTTTTCCACAAGAATCAACAAAATCTTGTAAATCTTCAAATTTTCAACCTACTTCTTCTCTTGTATTTATAACTTTATCAATAGGTCCATCTCAAATTCATTTAATAGCTTTTAATCAAAATCTTATATTATTATCATCAATATAAGTAAAATGTTTCATTGATTCTCAAACATCTGGTGGTAAAATATTTATTCAATGACTTTCACATTCCCCAACTTCCATAGTAATTCTTTCCATATTTTCCTCATCTGAAATCATTACAGCAGTCAAAAATTCTGTTCTGTAATAAGTTTTTAGGTAAGCAGTTTGATATGCAATAAAGGCATAACAAGCAGCATGAGATTTATTAAAAGAGTAGTTAGCAGCAGGCTGAATCATTTCTTCATAAATATATTGTGTCACTCTTGGGTGATAAGATTTATAGTTTGCTCATTTTTCAATAAATTCAGTCTTCAAAGCAGCAATTACTTCTATTTTTTTCTTACCAATTCATCTTCTTAACAGATCAGCTTCTCAAAGAGAAAAACCAGCCATATATTGAACAATAAACATTAATTGTTCTTGATAAACAGCAATTCAATAAGTCACATCAAGAATTTGTTTTAAATCTCACTCTAATAAATCTTTTTGGTGTTCTATTTCTTCTTCACTAACCTTTTCTTCTAATAAAATATTTATTAAATCATCAGTCATATATTTAACTTCTTCTCTTCAATATTTTCTCTCAATAAAACTTGGAATATAAGCAAGTGGTCAAGGTCTATAAAGAGATACCATAGCAATTAAATCTTCAAAAGTATCCGGGGCTAAATCTTTTAAATATTTTCTCATTCACTCAGATTCAAATTGAAAAACTCAAGTAGTGTCTCAAGCTGCAAATATTTCAAAACATTTTGGGTCATCAAGAGGAACTTTTAAAATATCAAATTCATCTCACTTATTATTTTTAATAATCTTTTGAGTATTTTTGATAATTGTTAGATTTCTTAATCATAAAAAATCCATTTTTAAAAGACCTAAATCCTCTAGTGGATAGGCTGAATATTGTGTGATAATTACTTTATCATCTTTTGGTGGATGTTGAAGTGGACAAAAATTAGTAACTGGTTCTGGAGCAATAATTACAGCACAAGCATGAACTCAAAGTTGTCTTGTATTTCATTCAATTTTTAAAGCAAAATCAATAATTTTTTTATTTTGATCATTTAAATTATAAGCCTCATTAAATTCAAAAGAATCTTCTAAAGCTCATTTTAATTTTGTTCAAGGTTTTTCAGGAATTAATTTAACTAACTCATTCATCTCAGCAAAAGGAATTCACATAACTCTTCAAACATCTTTTACAGCAGCACGAGCAGCAAAAGTACCAAAAGTACAAATTTGAACTACTTTATCATCTCAATATTTTTCTCTACAATAATTAATTACTTTTGATCTATCTACATCAGCAAAATCAGTATCTATATCAGGCATAGATATTCTGGCAGGATTTAAAAATCTTTCAAAAATTAGTCCAAATTTAATAGGATCAATATCAGTAATACCTGATAAAAAAGCCATTAAACTACCAGCTGCTGATCATCTTCAAGGTCAAACAGGAATATTATTATCCCTAGCCCAATTAATATAATCTGCTACAATCAAAAAATATCCATCAAATCACATTTCATGAATTACAACTAATTCATATTCTAACCTTTCAATATGATCTTGTTGATCTTGTGTTAGTTTAGATAATCTTTCTTTTTTATTATCAGTATAATAAGTTAAAGCCAATGCTTTTAGCTCATCTGGAAGTGTTTCTTGAAGAGATTGTTTTAATTTATCTCAAGGTAATTTTTTTATAAATTCAAAAATAGTCTCATCATCTAATCAATAATCAAATCTCCAGTTTAATCCTTTAAAAGATAAATAACGAAGATACCATTCTGCTGAATCTAATTTTTGAATAGATTTATCTTTTTTTTCTTCTTCTATTACTTTTTCATAAATAATTTTGTCATTTTCAGGTAATTCAAAAATAGGAATTAATATTCATCCAGTTTCAAATTCTATTTCACACATATCAGCAATTTTTTTTGTGTTTTCTAATGCTTCTGGAATAAAACCAAAAAGCATTTGCATATCTTCTTCACTTTTAAATGAATAATCTCAATTAATTAAACTTGGTCTATCAGGATTTTCAATTTCATGACCTGTTCAAAGGGCTTGAATTACATCTTGAGTAGTTTTATCATCTTCATTTATATAAAATGTATTTTGACAAGCAACTACTGGAATATGATAATTTTTATTTAATTCAATTAATTTATTAGTAACTGTATCTTGTTTTGGAATATCTTTATGTTCTAGTAATTCTAGGTAAAAATTTTCTTCACCAAAAATATCTTGATATTCTTTTATTCTATCAAGAATTTCTTCATCTGATTTTCCAGATAAAATATAAAAAGGAATTTCTCCAGTAATTGGTCAAGATAAAGCAATTATTTCTAAATCACCATTTTTTGTAGGGGCAGTACCTTGTGTCTGCCCTGATAATTTTTCTTTAATATCTTTTATATCATCTAAACACATTCAATCAAAATCTTCATCAGTACTTAAATTAGATTTAGTTAATAATTGAATAATGTTTTGGTATCACTTCAAACTTTTAGCAAGCAAAACTAATTTATGTTTTAACTTTGGATCAATACTAGATTTTACAAAAATTTCAACTCACATTATAGGTTTAATTCACTCACTTTTACATATTTTATAAAATTCATGTCATCAATATAAATTTCAAGTATCTGTTAATCCAACAGCCTTCATTCATAATTCTTTAGCTTTTTTTACATAATCAGCTGGTTTAGGTAATCATTCTAAAATTGAAAAATGAGAATGATTATGAAGATTAACAAATGACATAATTTTAGTTTTTTAAAATTTTATAAAAATATTCTTTTTTTATGCTCTTGATTGATATTCTTTTGTTTTTGTATCAATTTTTAATTTATCTCCAATTTTAATAAATAAAGGCACTTGAATTACTAAACCTGTTGTCATAGTAGCAGGTTTTTTTCATCAAGTAGCAGTATCTCATTTTTCTCAAGGAGGAGTATCTTCAACTTCTAATATAGCAGTTGATTCAAGATTTACATTAATAGGAATTCAATTATATTCTTGTAAAACTACTTTATCTCAATCTTTTAAAAACATTTCTGCTCATCATAAAATTTCTTTAGATAATTTTACTTGCTCAAATGTAAGTTGATTCATAAACATATAATTTATTCCATCATTGTATAAATAATTATAATTATTCATTTCTATATCTGCTTCTTCAAATTTATCATGATCTGAAAAAGTTTTAGTAATAGTAGCACCTGTTAAAAGATTTTTAGCTTTTACATTAATTATAGAACCTCCTCTTCACATTACTTTTTGAGCATATTTCACAGTTTCATAAGGACTTCAATCCATTATAAACTTTTTTCCAATTTTAATATCACTAGAACTATACATATTTTTTTATTAAAAATTATTTTTATTATCCTTCTCCCTTTGAAAGAGGTTAGGTGAGGGCTTTTATTTAGCATATTCTATTACTCTTGATTCTCTTATTAAATTTACTTTAACTTCTCAAGGGTAACTTAATTTATCTTGTATTTCTTCAGCTATATTTCTAGCCATTTCTTGAGCTTGTAAATCTGATACAGTCACAGTATCTACAAAAACTCTAATTTCTCTTCCAGCACTTAAAGCAAAAGCCTTAGTTACTCCAGAAAACTTTTGAACCAAAGATTCCATTTCTTTTATTCTTTTAAAATAATCTTCTATAGCTTGTCTTCTTGCTCAAGGTCTAACAGAACTAATTGCATCTGCTACTTGAATAATTGCTGTTTCTAAAGATAAAACAGATGGATCACCATGATGATTTTCAATAATATCTACTAATTTTTCATTTAAATGATATTTTCTAGCAATTTTTCAACCAATTTCAGTATGAGTTCATTCTATATCTTGATCAAGAGCTTTTCATAAATCATGAAGTAATCAACCTGTTTTACATAATTTAGGATCTGCTCATAATTCTCTAGCTAAATATTCTGCTATTAATGCAACTTCTTTAGAATGTTTTAAAATATTTTGACCATAACTAGTTCTAAATCTTAATTTTCCAATTATTGGTAAAATTTCATCTGGAATAGATGTTATATTTAATTCCTCTGTTATTTTAGTTCATAATTCAATCAATAAAGTTTCTGCATCTTCTTCAGTTTGTTTTACTACTTCCTCAATTCTTGCTGGTTGAATTCTACCATCTTCAATTAATTTTTCAAGAGATTTTTTAGCTACATATCTTCTAAATAAATCAAAACCTGAAATAAAAACACTATCTGGAGTATCATCAATAATAAGAGAAACTCCAGCTACTTTTTCAAAAGTAGTAATATTTCTACCTTCTTTTCATATTAATTTACCTTTAATATCTTCACTAGGAATTGGTATTAATGTAGTTGTAACTTCACTTGTCACATCTCAAGCATATTGCTGAATAGATTTTAAAATAATTTCTCTAGCTTCTTCTTGTTTTCTTTTTTCAATATAATTTTTATGTTTTTTTATTATATATAAAGCATCTTTTTCATATTTTTTAGAAATTTCATCTAAAAATATTATTTTAGCTTCCTCTTCTGTAAGTTTACATATTTCAGATATTTTAGAATTTAATTCTTCTTCTTTTTTAATTAATTCTTTTTTTGTATTTTTAATATCTTCTTCTTCTTTTAAAATTTGTTCTTGTTTTTCAGAAATTAATTCCAATTTATTTCCTACTTTATCTTCTTTGATTAATAATTTTTCTTGTTGAATAGTTATTTTTCAAAGTAATTTTTCATATTCTATTTTTGCTTTTTCAATCAATATACTTGCCTCTTTTCTTGCTTCATCTAAAATTTTTCATTTTTTTGAAGTTGCTTTTTCAACTATATTAACAGATTTATCTGATGCATTTGTAAGTTTTCTATTTTCCCATATAAAGAAAAAAACACTAACAAATGCTGCTCACATAAGTGCTGCAATAAAATACATTCCTATTTCCATTTGTTTTTTATTTATAAATTATAATATATAACTTATAAAATATTTTTGCTCTTTAAAAAAGCATTCAAAAATGTAATTTATTATTTTATATTATAAAAAAGAAAAAAGTGTGTTTTTGTATTTATAGACTTTTTTTGTCTTTTGTTTTTAACTTTTTTATAATATATGAACTTTATAAATTTAGTATTTTTAAAAAATATTTTACAAGTTATTCGTAAATATTTATTTTTTAATATTTTTAATATTTTTATTTGTTGAATCTTTTTTCAACAAATATAGTATATTTTTTTTTATAGATAAATCAATTATTATTTTAAAAAAAAACTGAAATTTTGAATTTCAGTTTTTTTTATTTCAATTTTTTAATCTTCATCTGGTAATTTAAACCCTCTATCTTCTCTGATTTTAGTAGCAACATTAGCTGGAACTTCATTATAATGATCAAATTCCATAGCATATGTAGCTCTACCTTGAGAAGCAGATCTTAGTTCAGTCATATAACCAAACATTTCTGATAATGGAACAAAAGCTGTAACAATTTTAGCTTGTCCTCTATCACCCATTTCTTCAATTCTACCTCTTTTACTATTAATTTGTCCAATAATATCACCCATATATTCTTCTGGAGTATTTACTTCAACTTTCATTATTGGTTCTAATAAACTAGCTTGTGCTTTTTTACAAGCATCTTGAAATGCTTTTGAAGCAGCTAATTTAAATGATAATTCAGAAGAATCAACATCATGGAAAGAACCAAAAGTTAGAGTAGCTTTGATATCAACCATTTGGTATCCAGCAACAAAACCTCTTTTATAAGCTTCTTCAAGCCCTTTTCTAACACCAGGAATATATTCTTTTGGAATAACTCAACCTTGAATTTTATCAATAAATTTATTAGTAGGTTTTTCTTTTAATTCAGCTTTTATATCTTCTTCATCCATTTCTCTATATGGTTCAAAAGTGATAACAACGTGACCATATTGACCTCTACCTCAAGTTTGTTTAGAATATTTATGTTCAACATCAGTTGCAACAGTTTTAATTGTTTCTCTGTAAGATACTTGTGGTTTACCAACATTACATTCTACAGAAAATTCTCTTCTCATTCTATCAACAATAATATCAAGATGTAATTCACCCATACCTGAAATAATTATTTGAGCAGTTTCTTCATCAGTTTTAACTCTGAATGAAGGATCTTCTTCAGCTAATTTACCTAAAGCAACACCCATTTTTTCTTGATCAGCTTTTGATTTTGGTTCAACTGATATAGAAATAACTGGTTCTGGAAATTCAATAGATTCAACTAAGAATTTATCATTTATATCACAAATAGTATCACCTGTTTTAGTAGCTTTTAAACCAATAACAGCACCAATATTACCAGCAGTAATTTCTGGAATTTCAACTCTATCATTTGAATGCATTTGAACTAATCTTCAAACTCTTTCTTTAGAACCAGTAGTTGCATTATAAATATATGAACCAGATTTTAAAGTACCAGTATAAACTCTTGTAAAAATTAATTTACCTACAAATGGATCAGTAGCAACTTTAAAAGCAATAGCAGCTAAACTAGAATCATTAGCAACAGGAATCTTTTTAATTTCTTCTTTAGTATCAATATCTTTAACTGAGATTAATCCTTCATTAACATCCATAGGACTTGGAAGATATTCAGTAGCAGCATCAATAACCATTTGAACCCCTATATTTTGTAGAGCAGAACCACAAGTTACAGCATATAATTCATTATTACAAATAGCAATTCTTAAACCTTTTTTGATTTCAGGAATAGTTAATTCACCATTTTCAAAGTAATTTTCCATTAAAACATCATCCATTTCAGCAACTTTTTCCATTAATTCAAGTCTGTAAGCTTCACATTTATCTTTAACATCAGCTGGAATTTCAATTTCAGTAACTTTTTCACCATCACTTCCTTCAAAATGATAAGCTTTCATTTCAATAATATCAACTAAACCTTCAAAAGTTTCAGCTGCACCAATAGGATATTGAATAGCAACTACTTTATTTCAAGCTAATCTTTTTTTGATAGAATCAATAGTCATATCAAAATCCCCACCCATTTTATCCATTTTGTTTACAAAACAAATTCTAGGTACATCATATTTATCAGCTTGTTTCCAAACAGTTTCTGATTGAGGTTCAACTCATTGAGATGCATCAAAAACAGCAACTCAACCATCAAGTACTCTTAGAGATCTTTCTACTTCAATAGTAAAATCTACATGACCTGGAGTATCAATAATATTGATTTGTTTTCCTTTCCAGAAACAAGTTGTAGCAGCAGAAGTAATTGTAATACCTCTTTCTTGTTCTTGTTCCATCCAATCCATAGTTCCTTCTCCATCATGAGTTTCACCAATTTTGTGAATTTTACCAGTATAAAATAATACTCTTTCAGTAAAAGTTGTTTTACCAGCATCAATATGGGCTATAATCCCAATATTTCTAATATTATCTAAAGACACTTTTTTGTCAGCCATATTTTTATTTTAAAATTAAATATAATAAAAGTATTTTAAATAACACTTTTTATGCCAGGATTTTATACAATATTTTTTTTATGTCAAATAAAAAAATCCCTTTAAATTTGGGATTTAATATTTTTAT
>CAZSQW010000010.1:0-3871 GCA_964609055.1 uncultured Candidatus Peribacteria bacterium | reverse complement strand
AGTATAAAACTTGAATATTCTAATAAAACTTTTTCTGGCATATATATATTTATTTCTGATAAAAAATATTTAAAAACACTTGTTGTAAAAATTTTTAATTCTTCTGATTTCTTTATAGAAATTATAATTCTCTTTGTATAAATTTTTGAAGGATTTAATTGAATTACAGCCAAAATATCTTCTACCCAATAATTTATTCTATCTTTTACTTCTTGAGGAAGATTATTTCAAGTAAAACTAATTGTTTCTTCTGAATAATAATTAAATTGAATTAATTTTTTTTCTGTTGTAATCCTTAATTCATTACTAATTTCAATATAAACAAGAGATAAAATTCATAGAATTAAATTAGAAGGGATACCTATATCAAAAGACTTAAACAAACTAGGAAAAAGGCTATCATATCTTTTATCTATCAAAATTTTCACCAAAAATTTAGCCAATAATATATCTTGTTGTTTGGCTTTTTTTTCATCTTTTCTACTCTTTTTTGCTTGAGCCTGTCATTTTTTTACTTCTTCTTTATAGATTTCTGAAATTTGTTCTGATATATTTCACATAGAAATCCCAGCCTCATCTTGTCAGTCTATATCAGAAGAAAAGTCATTTAATCCCATAATATTATAATTAAAAAATTATATACTATTATTGTAGCATATAATTTATTTTTTTCAAAATATTTAATTAATTATATATTTTTTTGTATTTTTTTTAATTTAAAATAACTTAAAAATATTAGTGCTGAATCTAGTAAAAGTATTATTCATAGATTTAAAATTTCAAAATTTCAGAAAACTAGGTAATAAGTTATTCATAAAATATTTACAAGATATGCACATATATGTAAAAAAAAGTAATCAAAAACAAATTTTTGAGAATATAAATATGTATAAATTATTATAAAGAATGAAATTGATAAATTTAAAATCAAAATTAAATTAACTGTATTTCAAATAATAATCCCACTATTTTTAAATAAAATTAAATTTAATAAAAATATAAATCAATATAAGCTAAAAAATAATGAAATGTAGTTTTGAAAATGTTTATGTATTTTAAAATTGAAAACTACTAAATATATTAAAATTCCTATTATTAAAAAATAGTTTAAAATAGAAAAAAAAGTTGTAGTTAATTCTATATTAATATTTTTAATCAAAAATATTGTAGAAAAAATTATAGCTATATATCAAAACAAAAAACTTAATGCTCTTAAAATAAATCTTGAATTTTGAAAAAAATTAATTTTTTGTAAAATAAAATAAATTAAAATATTTAAAAATACTGAAATATAAATAAATATAATATAATAATTAATTATTAATATATTAAAATAATCACTTAAAATTACTTTAAAATAAAAACTAAAAACTATAAAACTGTATATAAAAAAATATAAAACTAATGAATTATCTGTGTATAATTTTTTATTATTTAAAGTGTTAAGTTTTTCTGTGAATAATATATTTTTATTTCATTTTTTATAATCTCAATAAAAAGTAATTATAAAAAAACTAAAAATAAATAAAGTATTAATTAAATCTATATTATTTAAAATATTTTCTCAAACAATAAAAATATATAAGTATAATAAAATATAATAGAGAGAAAATAATATTGTATTTATTTTGATAAAATCTTTAAAAATTTCTGCTTTATTAAAAATAAATAAAAATAATATTATTATAAAATTAAAAAATAAAATAATATAACTAAAATCCTTAATTCAAAAACTATATAATATTAAATATATTGAAATATAAAATAAAATAAGTCAGATATAATAAATATAATTTGTTAAAATATTTTTAATATTTATTTTTTTAAAAATATTATTTTTTTTTTTGTTTTTTTCTATATTATCTACTTTTTTTTCATCATTATCATCTAAAAAATTTTGTTTTATTTCTTTTTTAAAATTATATGTTGAAAAAGAAATAAATAAAAAAACAGCTAATATAAAAAATATTATTGAATTTATAAGAATATTTCAAGTTAAACTTGAAAAATCTGTATTATAAACAATATTTCAAGAAAAAATATTTATTCAAGAATTTAATTTATAAAAAATAAATAATATAAATGAAAAAATGGATGTGATAAAAAAAAGTAGATAATTCATAATTAATAAGTTATTCCCTTTTTCTTTCTCTTAATAAAGAGAGAAAAATGTCTGAAAGACAGAGTGAGTTATTTTAAAAATTTACTATTCATAATATAATCATAAATATAAATATAGCAATATTAATTGAAACACTTAATATTCATCTACTTATAAATATTAAAAAACTTCAAAATAGTATATATATTAAAATTAAAATTCCTTCTATATTTAGATTTATATTAAATAAATTGTATTTATTTAATATAAAAAACATTAAAATTGTTATTGAAAATATATATATAAAAAATAATATATATGTATTAAGTAATTTTAATATATTTAATAATAAACCTAAAAAAATATTATATTTTTGTAGTATTTTTGTATATGAAAATTTTTTTCAATTTTGTTTTAATTTTAATAAATATATATTTTGTTTTATTACTTTTTCTTTTAATTTTAAATCTTTTAGTTTTAATCTTTCTTCTTTTTTATAAAACTTAAAAAATAATTTTATTATTAAAATTTTATTTTCTACTAATTTTTCTGAATATTTTTTTATTAATAATTCAGTTTTCCAATATGAATAAGAATTTTTTTCTACAAAATTATTTTCTTTATCTTTTTTTCAAAATAAATCTTTTTTAAAAATTATAAATATTTCTTTAATTGATTCTAAAGAATTTTTTATTAAATAATTTATATCTTTATTTTTTTTTACAAAAGTTTTATTAGAACCTAATTTTTTTAATAATATATTTGTATTTTTTAATAAATCCTTTGATATATTATCTTTATTTTTTTCTAAATATTCTAATTCTATTTCTCATATTTTTTTAAGTGATAAAATTCAAACTTCTTTTAATTTATTTATATTGGTTGTTTTTTTTATTTTTATTATAGAATTATAAAGTGTTTGAAGTTTTATTTTTTTTTCTGAATCTATTTTTAATCATTCTTTTTCTAAAAAATTTTTTATTTTTTTTAAAACAAAATCTATTAATTTATATGTTTTATCTAATTCTTTTTTCATATAAAAATTATCTAAAGAATTTTTATGTTCTTTTTTTTCTTTTACAATTTCAGTTTTTACTTCAGTTTTATTATTATGTTTTTTAAATAATAAATATTGTTCTTTTATATTATTTAAAAAATTTATTTTTTCTTCTTGTGTTTTATTATTATCTTTTTCAGAATAAAGCTCTTTTATTATATATCATAATCATTTTTCTAATTTTATATATACTTTTAAAGGATCATCAGTAACTACTTTTCATTTTTTTATTTCTCATTTTTGATTAATAGCTTTAAAAATAAATTTATGTCATTTTATTTTTTCTCCACTAATTTCTTCCACATTTAAAATAGAGTATCATCCATTATGAACTTTTTTTCTTACAAGGACTTCAGAATCTGCATTCAAAATCATTGAATATTTTTTATGACCCTTTGATACTAATACTTTAAATTTTGGCATTTAAAATTTAAATTAATATATAAATTAAGCTATTTCTAGTTTTTCAAAACAAAGTTTTTTAAAAATTTCAGGATTTATTTTTTCTGCAAAATAATTTATTCAAGATAAATCTTCATCTAATCCTGCTATTTTATTTTTAGATTCTTTAAAAATATCTGTTTTTTCTAAATTAAAATATTCTTCATTTTCATTAATTAATTTATTTAATGGATTTTCATTATTAATATATAATTCTGTTTCTGTAGAGAAAGAAAAATTATTTTTAGTTCAAGTTGATAACATATTTTTAT
>CAZSQW010000009.1:0-13336 GCA_964609055.1 uncultured Candidatus Peribacteria bacterium | reverse complement strand
ATAACTATATTAAAAGGTTACTTATCTGCTTGTAGTTCAGTAGAAAAGTTGTTTTTACTTATGGTAGAACAAAAAGAGCCCTTTTTTTTTGACTACATAATATTATTGTGTTATAATTTTTATACATATATTTATATAATAACATAATAATTATGAATAAAATAATAAAAAGTTTTTTGATAGTATCATTTGGTCTATTATTAATACTATTATCTATAAGATGAACTTATGCAGAAATAACAAATAAACTTATTGAAATTATACCAATTTCTAATAAAATAATTGAATTAAAATTAGAAAAACCTATTAATAATTCAGATTTATTAAAAAGTGATTTAGAAATTTATAAAAGCTTATTTAATATAGCTACTAAAGATACAGAAAATACTAAAAAAATTACTCTTACATTAACTGATTCTCTTAAAAAAAATTCTTCATATTCTATAATTTCTATTTCAGATGTGGAATGAGATATTGTTTTTTCAACTTCTGATAGTTTAATAAATCAAACAATTCAAAATAATGGATTATCTTGAGAAGATCAAGGAATTAAATCAATTTTAATAAAAACAGATAAAACTATAGAATTAACCTTTTTAAAAAATGTTAATGTAACTGATTTAGAATTTCAATTCTATGAAAGATTTAAAGTAGAAAAAATTAAAAAATCAAATATTTGAGATAATATAAAAATATTCTTAGAAAAAGATTTCTTTCCCAATTCAGAATATTTATTAACACTTACTTATATAGAAACTTCTGATTCAAATAAGCATAAAATTAATAAATGAATTTCTTATTTTAAAACAATTGCTTTAGAAGAATATAATATTGAAGAAAATAAATTATTTTGGGAAGATGAAAATTCTACATCAGAAAATTTATTAGAAGATGCTTTAAAAAGTGCTTTAGAAAATAATGATTTATTAGAAAATGAATTAGAATTAAATTCAGCAGAAGAAAAACCTGAAAATACTCAATTAGAGAAATTAGCTTTAGAACAAAAAGAAACTCCTGATTCAGGTTCAGCAACTTGGATATTATTATTAGGTGCATTTATTTTAAATACTTTATACTTTTTGTCTAGAAGAAAGAAAAAATAAACTTTTAATTAAGTTGAATAAAAATCAAAAAAATGGTTATATATATATATAAGTAATAATTTATATATTTAACCATTTTTTTTAAATGAATAATATTTGAGTAATAAAAAAAGATCATCCTATAAAAGATCAACTTTTACAAGTTATGATAGATAATGAATGAAGTGATATGTATATAACTGTAGGAACATATCCTTGAATTAAGATTGGTTGAGAAATTTTAAAAATTAATGAATGAATTGAACTTTTGAATTGGAAAGATACAATGGAATTTACTCAATCTATAATAACAGAAGAACAACATGAAAAACTTATTAAAACTAAAAATTTAGATTTTTCATTTTCATTTTGAAATAGAAGATTTAGATGAAATGTAAGTTTTCAAATGAATAATTATATGGTTGTTTTAAGACTTTTAACTGCTAAAATTCCAGATTTAGAAAGTCTTAATTTACCACAAGTTTTTAAAGATGTCTGTAAAGTATGACAATGATTAATCTTGGTAACTTGACCAACAGGTTCAGGTAAATCTACAACTTTAGCTGCTATGATTGATTATATAAATACAAATTATGAAAAACATATAATTACAATTGAAGATCCAATTGAATATGTGCACAGTCATAAAAAATCAATTATAGAACACAAAGAAGTTTGAAGAGATGTACCTAATTATAATATTGCTTTAAAATGAGCAATGAGACAAAATCCTCAAGTAATTTTATTTGGAGAAATGAGAGATAGAGAAGAAATAGAAATGGCTTTAACATTAGCTGAAACAGGACATATTGTTTTTTCTACTCTACATACAAAAAGTGCTTCTCAAACTATTTCCAGAATAATTGATAGTTTTCCAGCAGATAATCAAAATCAAATTAGGTTATGATTAGCAGATTCTTTAGTTGCTATATTTTCTCAAAGATTATTAAAAACTCAAGATTGAACTTGAGTTAGAATGGTAAAAGAAATTCTTATAAATAATTCAGCTATTGCAAATTTAATAAGGGAAAATGATATTTTCCAAATTCCTTCTTCAATGCAAATGTGAGCAAGAGAATGAATGCAATTATTAGAAAAAGATATTATTGAGTTAATTTCTTCAAATAAAATAACAGAAGAAGAAGGTTTGAAATATTCTAATAATCCAAAATTAATAAAAGAGGGATTATTAGAATTATAAAAAAATATGATTTAAATCATATTTTTTTCTTCTTGTAATCTTAAATCTTCTTTTTCCTCCATTTCAATTTGGTAAAAAATATCTCAAAGTGGGTCTGTATTTGTAGATAAATTATATTTATAATAAACTAATTCAAATAATTGTTTGAAAAATGTTATTGAAAAATTTATTAAAGGAAGTATTATTACTAGAGCAAATAATTTAGCTGTTCATTCTGGAGTTGTTGAAAATATAATTATTGATACAAAACTTGCTAAAAATAATCATATAAAACTTCAATATATTCAAATTAAAATATTTCTATAATTGTTCATTATTTCTAAAATAATACTTGTTCAAAAGCTAACTACTAAAGTATGAGCTATAAAAATATATAAAATATTTTCATAAGATTGTATTCCTAAATATATATATATTGGAGTAAAAAATATATATGTAATTAATCAAAATAGTGTAATTTGTCAAAAAATTACTAAACTTCTTTTGTATCTTTCAGATGATATCATTGTTAAAATGATATAAGTTAGAAAAATTACTAAACTAGTTCATAAAAAAGTTATAAGTGATAATGCAAGTGGAAAAATAACACTTGTATCTCATCATAATCAATTAAAAGCATCATCAAATTTTGTTTGAATTTCTAATGTTCAAGATGAAAAAAATGTAATTACTATGATTAATATACTTCATAACACACCTGCTATTAATGCTCACAAAGAACTAATTAATGCATCTTGGAATGTTATTTTTTTTGGTCAAAAAGTCATGTTTTGTAATAATAATAAATTAAAATTATTGCTCAGGTAGTTATAAAAGTATCTGCTAAATTAAAAATTGAGAAATATTTTATTCATATAAAATCAATTACTTTTTCATTAAATATTCTTCAATAAGCATTTCAAAGTGCTCAAGATAATATTAATCAAAAACCTACATCTAAATATTTTGTAGATAATTTAGTTATAATATTTTGTTCTTTTTTGTTTTTTTCTGATGTTAATTCTATTCTATAATAGTAATAAATTCAAATAATCAAAATTATAGTTAATATTTTTAATATTAAAAAAGGTATTTCTATTCAAAAAGCTATTCAAGGATTATAAATTTGTTGTAAATAAATAAAATTTCAAAAAAGATTTACTTTATTTTCTAAAAAAATAACAGCATAATATTTTGTAATAAAATCTATAAGTAATCAGATTGATAATATATAATAAAACATTTTTTTAATTAATTAATTTTCAAATAACTATTTCATTTTTTTTGATTTTTCCAGAAATAATTTCAAAATTATTAGAATTAGCTTCTATATAATTTTGAGTCCATCATTTCCATTTTCAATCTTTTACTATTTCTATCAAAACTTCTAATTTTTTTCATATATTTTCATCAATAAATTCATCTCTTATTTCATCTGATAAATTCATTATTTCCCACATTCTTTCTTTTTTTATTTTGGGGTCAATTTGATTTTCAAAAAAACCAGCTGGAACATTTTCTCATAATTCATGACCTGAAAAAGGGAAGGCATGAACTTTTTTAATTCAATAATTTTTTATTAAATCTAGGCTTTGTTCAAAATCTTTTTCATTTTCTCAAGGAAATCATACAATAATATCTGCTCAAATAGAAATTTTTACTCAATCTTCTCTTTTTAAATTCATTGTTTTTTTCAAAACATTTCTAATATATTTTCAATTATAATGTCTTTTCATACTTTTTAAAACTTCACTACTTCAAGACTGTACAGAATAGTGAAAATGAGGATAAATTCTTGTATTTTTAAAAACTTTAAAACATTTTTCATCAATAAATTCTGGTCACATTGAACTGATTCTAATTCTAGGAATATTAGAATTTTCTAGTAAATATTCTAATAATTCTCAAAGTTTAGATTTTCAAATATCATTAGTTGTATCTAGTCACCAAGCTGAAAGATTAATTCAAGTTAAAACTACTTCTTTTCCACCTTGTTTTTCAAAATCCAAAATATCTTGTAAAATATCTTCACTACTTCTTGAAAAATGTCTTCATCTTTTGATTACAGTAAGACAAAAAGTACAAAAACTGTCACAACCTCATTGAATTAAAATAAATTTTTTAGTATAAAATCATAATAGGCTTTTAGAAATATTTTTTATTTTATCTTTAGAAATTTGTTTTTGCTTTACAGTTAAGATTTTTTGTCAGTTTTTGATATCTACTTCATCAGGATCTTCTCATAGAATAAGTATCCTATTTTTATACTTTTCTAATTCAGGATAAAGTTTAAAAAAATCAGTCTGTGCTCTTCAGTCTTTAAAAGCTCAACATCCACTAATAAAAACTTTTTTATTTTTTTCTAAAGTTTTAAAAGTATCTTTTATAAATTTTATCCATTTTTTTTTAGCATTATCTGTTACTACACAGCTAGCAATAAAAATTCAATTTTCTCATTTTAATTTTTTAGAATTTAGCCATTTATCTGTATAATATTTATTTACTTTACAACCAAAAATTTTATATTCCATTATATATATTTATTTTTTAATTTTCTTTATTAGCTTTATTTAAAATATCTTTTGCTATATCTTTTCATCACAATCAAAAAGCAAGACCTCAAGCTAGTGCTAGCATTGATATAAAACCAATTAAAATTATATTTAAAATTTGTTCATCTATAATTTTAGTAAAATTAAGAACTAAAGTAAAAGTTAAAAATAATATTAATCATTTACTAGAAGTTGCTATTATTTTACTAGTTTTTGTTTTAGAATCTGATTCAGCTATACTTAAAGTATGATATGTAATATCATAAATAAAATTAGCAAATCTTATACCAAAAAATCAAATTACTACTCATATAAATAAACTAGGTAAATAATTAAGTAATATTTTTATAGAATCAGCCACTCAAGTTATTCAAACTACAATTAATGATTGCTTAAAGAAAAACAAAAATACATAATAAGACATTGATTTTGCAATTACAATATCTAATTTAATTCTATCAGTTAATTTTTTTGTAGATTTTTCTTTTTTTACTCACTCTTTAATTTCTTCATCTTTTTCTAAAAAATCTTCAAATTTATCTATTTTTGTTTTTAAATCATATTTTTTAAATATTTTAATTATATATTTATAAATTATTCTAGCAAAAATAAATCATATAATAATTACAAATAACCCTTTTCACCAATTTATTATAAGTTGTTGTAAATAGATTTCATTAATATTTAACAATTCAATTATACTATTATAATTTGCTATTATAAAATTTTGTATATTTTCCCACATATATTTTTTAATTTAATATTAATAATTATGATTTTATCATATTATAAAAAAATATCAAAAATAAATTTGACTAAAATTGATTTTTTTATAAACTTCAGCCTGTACTTAAAATAAACAAAGTGCATAAATGCGGGGGTAACATAATAGAGTGAGTGTACTAAGGCTTCAACCCTTGGGTGTGCGAGTTCAAACCTCGTCCCCCGCTCCATTTACAAAAAATAAAATGAAAAAAAATAAAACAGTTAAAATTATGGCTTTATTAGGTTTATTAGGAATAATAGCATCAGTTATTTGAGTTTGAATAATAGCTTTAACAAGTTCAAATGAACCTCAAACTTATCAAATAGATAATAATAAACTCTGAAAAGAAGTTAAATAAAAAATCTAGAAAATTAATTTTCTAGATTTTTTATTTAACTATGCAATTTTAGTAATTTCAATTTTAGTTAAATGTGCTCTAAAACCAATATTCTTTGAATATCTTTTTTTAGATTTCATTTTAAATACTCTAACTTTTTCACCTTTAAATTGTTCAAGAACTTTAAATTCAATTTTTGAATCTTTTAAAATAGGAGTTCCTATTTTAGTTTCTTTACCTTCTTCATCAGAAATTAATAATGCTTGTGTTGAAGATTTATCACCAACTTCTAATGCTAATTTTTTAACATCAATAATGTCACCTACTTTTACATTGAATTGATTTCAACCTAATTCTATAATAGCTATCATACTTTTTCTTTTTATTGTATAAAATTTTAAGATAAAACTTAAAAGTAAAATTCCCTAATTTAACTTTACTTTTACTTCTTATATTAATTTTTACTTTTATTTTTAAATGGTTGGGATAGAGGGATTCGAACCCCCGATAACGGAGTCAAAGTCCGTTGCCTTACCACTTGGCGATATCCCACTATTTTAAGTCAATTATTTTTAAAGCTGCTTCATTATATATTTTATTATAAAAAGTCAAAATTAATTTTGATTTTATTTTTATTTTATTAATATATAACTATATTAAAGACTAATTCTTTAATATTATATTAGAAATAATTTAAAAATAAAATATGATGTGATTTATAAAATTTTTACAAAAAAGACCAAGTAATGTTACTATAAAAATTTCAAGAATATTGTTTGGATTGATTTTAATAAGTTCCCTATATTATAATTTAATAATTCAATGAAATGCACTTGAAAGTAATTTTATTTGGTTATTTGATAATGTTTCAGAGCAAAATTTAAATGTAATTAAATATATTATAATAGGAATCTGAATAATTCCTGTATTAATGTGATTAATTAATTTTTGCTTTTTGAAAAAAAAATATATGAGAATTGTTCAAATATGTTTTGCAATTTTACTTTTTTATATATCAAGTAAAATAATCCCATCAGATGCTAATAAACTTGATGTAGACTCACTAATTGCATTTATGGGAATATTTCCATTGATTGCATGAATAACTTGAAAATGTATAACTAGTAATTGTTTACAATTTGGTGAAAAAATTACAAAAATAAGAATATAATATAGTATTTTGTAATAAATATGCTATTTGTAAAATAGTTGATGTTTCCCTTGTTTATAAGCCTTTCTTGTTGTTTTTATATTTAATATTTTCATTTTCATACTTTTTCTTGACAAATATTTGTTTTATTCTTTAAAATAGTTTATTATATTGTTGTATTCTATTTTATAACTAATTTAATGAAATATGCAAGATACTAACAAAAAAGATAATACTATTAAAATAAGTATTTCATCAATTCTACAAGAAAGAGAAAATAATATGGAAGATAGTAATAAGACTATCTCTAAAGCAGAGGTAATTAAAATTAAAAAAGATAATATTTTAGAATCTGAAGTTTTAGAAAAAATACCTATAGAATCCATAAAAGAAGATTCAAATAATAATAAAATTGGTATTTGATTAAAAGAACCAGAAAAAGAACCAGAAAAAGAACCAGAATGACTTTTTAATAATTATGAATCTGATTTTAAATATGAATCTACAACAATAATTGATAAATTAAAAAAAATTGCTGAAATGCCAAAAACAAGGCCAGTATTAATATTTTGACTTTTATGATTTACAATTTTAGCTTCTTCACTATTTTTTATTTTATCTCCTAGTGATAGTATCTTAAAAGCAGATATACTCTGAATCACTAAAGAAGAAAAAGTAATTGAAAAAGAAGTTGTACCTAAACAAGAAAAAGTAATTGAAAAAATAATTGAAAAAGATGTTAATATACCTTTTAAAAGAGAAAATACTATAATAATAGTAGATGAAATAAAATTAAATAAAATTAAAAATATTTTAATAAAACAAAAAGAATAGAATTTTAAGACTCTATTCTTTTTGTTTTATTAAAATAATATATAGATATGTCAATAGAATATATTTAACATTTTGATTAAATAATGATATTATATTATAAATTAATTTAAAATAATAATAATCAAAATGTATAAAATTTCTGAAATCACTGATATTAAAATAAAAAAAGACCTTTGAAGTACAATAGATTATATTGATTCTATTTTTAATGAGGCTATTAAAATAGAAACTTCAGATATACATATTGAACCATTGAAAGATTCAATTTTAATAAGATTTAGACAAGATTGAGATTTTCAAATTTTTGATAAGGTTGATATTGAAAATACAAGTGCTATAATTACAAGATTAAAAGTTCTTGCAAAAGTAAAAATTGATGAAAATAAAAAACCTCAAGATGGAAAAATTGTTTTTTATTATGAAAAAGAAGATATGAATATTGATGTAAGATTTTCATCATTACCTACAACATATTGAGAAAAAATTGTAATGAGAATATTAAAACCAGATGATGATTTAACTAGTATTGAGGCTCTTTGATTAATTGATATTAATTTAGAAAAAGTAAGAAAAGCATTAAAAAGTAAATATTGAATTATTTTAGTTTCAGGACCTACTGGTTCTGGTAAATCTACAACTCTATTTTGAGTTTTAAAAAACTATAATCCACTAGAATATAATATTTCTACACTTGAAGATCCTATTGAATATGATATTGAATATGTTCATCAATCTCAAGTAAGACCAGATATTTGATATACATTTGCAGCCGGATTAAAATCACTTGTAAGGCAGGATCCAGATATTATTATGGTGGGGGAAATAAGAGATGAAGAAACAGCTACATTAGCTGTAGAAGCAGCTTTAACATGACATTTGGTTGTTTCAACAATACATACTAATTCAGCTCCTTGAACAGTTCAAAGATTAATCAATATGTGAGTAGAACCATTTTTACTTTCATCTGCTATGAAAATGATTATTAGTCAAAGATTATGAAAAAGAATATGCAAATATTGTAAAACTAAATCAACACCAACACAAGTAGAAAAAAAAATGATAGAAGAGTATCTTTTACCTATTGCTATTGAAGATTCTGTAGATCAAATACAATTTTATAAATGAGCAGGTTGTGAAAAATGTAGATGAAGTTGATATAAATGAAGACTTTGAATACATGAAGTGTTAATTATTGAAGATTATTTAGAACCAATGATTTTATGAAAAAAATCTGCTAATGAAATTAAAGAAGAAGCAATAAAGCATTGAATGATAACAATTGTTCAAGATTGATTAATTAAAGCTACTTTATGAGACACAACTGTGGAAGAAGCATTAAAACTAATTTAACTATAACTCTATTATAATGTTTAATATTTTTAGAAAAAAAATAAATACAAAAAGTATAAAAACTTTTGAAGAAGCAATGGATGTTTCTAATTTTTATATTGAACAAAAAAAATGGGATATGGCTGAAAATTTACTTTCAAAACTTTTTTTAAATGAAAAACAAAATTATAAAAAAGAAATTGATAATTTAGACGGAAGTAATGAATCTAAAAAAGAAATTTTAAAAGAAAATATCTTAAAATCTTTTAATGTTCATATAGAAAAAATAAATAATTTAAAGATAAAATTATCTAAAGATAGAAATAAATATAAATTTATTCCCGAGTCTATTAAAAAATATAGTGATGCAATAAAGTCAATAAAAACATTAACTTTATTAAAAGAATGGGATAAATCAAAAAAAGTAATAGAGGAAATTAAAAAATCAGAAAAATTAGCACTAGCTAACTTATTGGATATTATTGAAAATAATTGAAATGAAGTAATAGCAGAATCAGAAAAAAGAAAGCAATTAAATATTTTTAAGAAAAAAGAAATTCAATTAAATAAACTACTAGAAAAAAATATTAATTTAGAAACAAAATATTATAAAAAAATAGAAAAAGAAAAATTTAAAATTAGATTTAAAAAAATAAAAAAAGAAATTGATTTTTTATCAAAAACTTGAAAAAATATAGAAGCATTGAATATTTTAAAACATTTTCTTAAAGATAATAATTCAAATGAAATGATTATTAAATTTTATAATATACAAAAAGCTAAAATTTTAAAAAGACTTGAAAATAATAAAAAGCAAGAAGAAGAAAAAATTAAACAAAACACACAATTAGAAGCATTAAAATTAGCATGACAAACTATTGTTATAAAAGAAGATATAAAAGAAGATAAAGTAGATAATTTTATTGTAAAAATAAAAAATCAATTTTCTTTTTATAAAAGAATTAAAGAAAAAATAAAAAATAAAAAATTATTAGATGAAGTGACTCTTTTAATAAATCAAAATGAAATTGTAAATAAAGAAATTGCTGTTAATAAATTAGCTAATATACATAAATGACTTGTCAAAGAGCTTATAACTAATTCAATGTCATGATTTGATTTATATTGAAAAATATTATGAGTTAATAAAATTTCTGGTGATACATTTTGATTGAATGAATCTAAAGATAAATATACTTTATATCTATGAGATGCTACAGGTCATTGAATCAAAGCATGATTAATAATAACTCTTTTAACAAAGATTTTTAATAAATATGTTAAACGTAAAAAACTTGATGAATTGGCTTTTGAAATAAATAATTGATTAAAACAAAATTTACAAAGTAGAAATTTTATAACAGGAGTTCTTTTTGAAATTGAGAAAAATAATAAAAATGTTTTAAACTATGTTTGAATGTGACATGAACCAATGCTTGTTTTTAGAAAAAAGACAAATGTTTTAGAAAAAATAATTCCTTGAGGTTTAGCAGCTTGAATAAGAATGATAAAAGATAAATCACATATTAAAATAAAAACAATCAATTTAGAAGATTGAGATGTAGTGCTTACTTTTAGTGATGGTAGTATAGAATCTAAAAACAATGATTGAGAATTCTATGGTTTTGAAAATTTAAAAAAATCTTTTTTACAAGCTTGTCAAAGTGAGGTATTATCACACAGAATATATTCTAGGTTAATAGATGATTTAATTCAATTTAGATGAGGTTCATCTTTTGATGATGATACTACGTTTTTGTTATTAAAAAAAGATGAAAAATCTGAAATACAAGATTATAAATCAACTTTTTTACAAAATGTAGTCAAAGAAGAAAAAATATCTTCAAAATATAAATCTAGATTAATTTGAAAAAATCAAGAAGAAATAAAAGAAGAAATAAATAAGATTAAAAAAGAAAAACAATTAAATATTATAATATTATGATTAAAAAAATTATATCAAGTTTGAGAATTTTTAAAATTAAAACAAGAATGTATAAGGTATATTAAAGAATGATGGGTTCATAAAAATATTAATTTTTATCTTAAAAAAGCAATTGATAATGAATTACAATATAAAATAGATTTTAAAAATAAAAAAATTTTAAATAGATATAATGTGTTAAAAGAATTATATAAAAAACAAGATTATAATACTGTAATAAATGAATTAGAAGACATTATTAGTAAAGATGGAAATATATAAAATAATAAAATAATAAAAAGTATGTTTGGACAAAAAACATTTTATGATAAATACTGAAATTTTGATAATAATAAATTTATTAAATTGTTACAAAAAGCAAGAAAAGAAAATTTAAAACAAAAAGATAAGTGAAAATGATTAAAAAATAAAGATATTATGCTTTTTCCTAGTGTTTCAAAAAAGGAAACTTGGCAATTTGTAAATAAGCTTTCTATCTTTCTTAATTCTTGAGTGGATATTAAATGAGCTTTAGGAATTCTTATAAAGCAAACAAAAAATCCATATATGAAGGAGATTATTACAGAAATAAAAAATAATATTGACCATTGAATAAGTATAAGTGATTCTATGGCAGGATACCCTAAAGTTTTTGATGAATTGACAACTGCTCTTGTAAGTGTTTGAGAACAAACATGAAAACTTTGAGTAATTCTAAATGAATTAGATACAACACTTTTGGAAAATATTGAATTAAAATGAAAGGTTAAAGGTGCAATGATATATCCTATGATTCTACTTTTTTTGACTATATCTATGGTAGTATTTATGATGGTATTTATTATACCTAAAATTACGGAATCTTTTGATAAAGCTGGTTCAGAATTACCAGGTTTAACACAATTTGTTGTATGAATTTCTGATTTTTTAATAGAAAAATGGTATATGTTATTAATATGAATTTTCCTATTAGTAGTAGTTATAAAAATAATAAATTCTACATATTTATGAAAAATATTTTTTTCTACACTTTTTACAAAATTACCAATATTTGGTTTTATTGTAAAACAATCTAATGTAGTATATTTTATAAAAGCTTTCACACTTTTACAAAATTCTTGAGTTTTATTACTAGAAGCTTTAAGGACTTCCAGTAGAGTAGTACCAAATTTATTATATAAAAAAGAACTAATAAGAATAAAAAATGAGGTTGAAGTATGATTAACTGTATCAAAATCTTTGTGACTTAATTTAGAGTATGAAACAAGTATTTATAATAATAATCTTTTTTCTGAAGAATTTGCTTATGTAGTTAGTACTGGAGAGGAAACTTGAAGTTTATCAAAATCATTAGACAAAATTTGAAAAAATTATAATTGAGAATTGAAAAGATATATCTGAAATCTTTCTAGTATGATGGAGCCTGTAATTATTGTAATAGTATGAATTTTAGTTTGAGTAATAGTAGTAGCTATTATGCTTCCATTCTTTGCATTGGGTGATATTGCATGAAATATGTAATATATTACAAAATATATAAGTTGAACTGTCCACTCAAAATAAAAAAAATACTTGCAAAATATAGTATTTTAATATAGAATACTGTTGCTTTTAGTTAGAGTAAAATTAAAAATTAAAAATTTGATAAAGGTAATATTAACCTAAAAAATAATTTATAATATTTATGTGAATTAACTACTTACTATATAAAAATATTATAATATTATTATTTAAATAATATAATTTTATTATATAATTTTTCACAATATGAGAAAAATGAATAAATCAGCCTTTACATTGGTTGAATTGATTGTAGTTATTACAATTCTTGCTATACTTGCTACTGTTGCTTTTATTTCTTTTGGAGGTCAAACTGGTAAAGCTAAAAATGCTAAAGTTACTTCTGATGTTAGAAGTATAGCTTCTAAAGTTAATGTTTTAACTTTAAATAGTAATTCTACAGTTATAGATTTTTTAACTGGACCTTCAACTAATAATACAGTTAGTGGTACTTGAGCTGGTATTGTTTTAGATAGTACTTCTACTAGTGGAACATATGCTGTTGGTAATGTAGATTTCTTTGAATTAAAAGAAAATGAAGAAAAATTTAAAGATCCAAATGGAGATTCATATTTATATGCTTATGCAGCTGAAAATGGTGTAGCTGTATTTAATGTTGCTG
>CAZSQW010000008.1:8636-13946 GCA_964609055.1 uncultured Candidatus Peribacteria bacterium | reverse complement strand
AAAAAGAAAATATTAAAATTACAATTATTGATCCTTATTATCCAAAAGATTTAGCCAAAATAGAATCTCAAAAAAATTTTAGAAAGAATTTATTAAAAAAATTTCCAAAATTAAATTTTGATTATTTTATTTATAAAGCAGATGAAAAAGATAAAATTATTGAACAAATAAAAAATTCTGATTCTAAAATATTATTTGCAACTTTGTGAATGAAAAAACAAGAACAAGCAGTAATTGAAATTATGGATAAATGTTATAATATAAAACTATGACTTTGAATTGGATCAAGTTTTGATTATTTCACAGGATTTCAAAAAAGAGCTCCTAAATTTTGGAGAACAATTGGTTTTGAATGGCTTTATAGATTAGCTACTTGACCACAAAAAAGTATAAGATTAAAAAGATTATGGAATGCAATTTTTGTGTTTATCTTTAGACAGTTTATTCCATAGTTCTTTTAAAGATTATCATTAAAGAAATTTTCATAAACTTCTTTATTAATAATTCATCTAGATTCTAATTCTTCAGCATAAGTTTGCATTAAAATCATTCAATCTTGTCTTCACATTTCAATATTTTGAGAAATTTGATTTAATTGTCATTCTCTAATTAAACTTTTAATAGCAGTTGTCATATGCATTAATTCATAAATTCAAACAATACCTGAACCATCAGCTTTTTGTACTAATCTTTGAGATAAAACTCAAGATAATACATCTCATAATTTATATCTAATTGAATTTTGAATATCTGTTGGAAAAAAATTAATTAATCTTGTAATTGTGGCAACACTTCAAGAAGTATGCATTGTAGAAATAACTAAATGACCTGTTTCAGCTAATTCCATAGCTGCTTCTACTGTTTCTCTATCTCTCATTTCCCCAACCATAATTATATCAGGATCTTCTCTCATTGCTGCTCTTAAAGCTGTAGAAAAATTATCTGTATCATTTCAAATTTCTCTTTGAGAAAAAAGTGATTTATTATTTTTAAATACAAATTCTACAGGATCCTCAATAGTTAATATATGTTCTCATCTTAAATTATTAATTTCATTTAAAATAGAAATCATAGAAGTAGATTTTCAAGAACCAGTAGGACCTGTAACTAAAATTAATCATTGTTTTGCTTCAATAAATTTTGAAACTCATTCTGGTAATCATAATTGTTTTATTGGAATAGCATCAGATTCAATTCTTCTAAGTACAAAAGATACTTTTCAAAGTTTGAAAAAAGCATTTATTCTAAAACTAGTTCAATCTTCAAATATATAAGCAAAATCCGCATCTTTTTTTCTAAAAAATTCCTTTACTCTTTCTTGATTATTATTCATTAATTCTAATAAAATAACTTTAGATTTTACTTCATCAATAATACCTGCTTCCTTCATAGTAATTAAATATTTTTTAATTCTATAACTGACTGGAGAACCTCAGCTAATATGTATATCTGATGCTTTTTGTTTTATAGCATAACCTAGTATACTATTTAAAATAGTTGTAGTTTTCATATTTTTAAATTATTAATTAAATTACCCTTAATACCTCTGTAATTGTTGTATGACCTTTAATTGCTTTTAAAATTCAATCTTCTTTCATTGTAATTAAATCACCTTTTCTAGCTTCTTTAATGATTTTCTCTGTTGCTTTTCAAGCTCTAATAAACTTTCTTAAATTAGTACTAAAATTTATTATTTCATAAATTCATATTCTTCATTTATATCAACTATAATTACATTCTTCACAACCTTCACCTTCATAAAGTTTTATAAAATTTAAAAATAATTTTCACATTCATATTTCTTTCATCATAGTTTTTATTATATTAACTTCTTCTGAAGTTTTTATTTTTTCTTTTTTACAATGTGAACAAATTTTTCTCACTAATCTTTGAGCAATAATTGTATCTAATGCTGAGGCCAAAATATAAGGTGATAATCACATATTAATAATTCTATCTAAAGTTTCTGCTGCACTTTTAGTATGAAGTGTAGATAATACTAAATGACCTGTTAAAGATGCTGAAGTTGCTGTATTCAAAGTTTCATAATCTCTAATTTCCCCTACCATAATTATGTCAGGATCTTGTCTAAGTAAAGCTTTTAATCATTTTGCATAAGTAAATCAATTAGATTCATTTACTTCACTTTGTACTATTCAGGAAAGCTCATATTCAATTGGATCCTCCAAAGTTATAATTTTTTTATCTCTTGTATTTAATTTTGAGACTGTTGTATAAAGAGTTGTAGTTTTTCATGAACCTGTTGGTCCAGTAACTAAAATCATTCAATTTCTTTTTTTAATTGCTCTTTCAATCATTCTTTTTGAGGTCCAAAAGAATCAAAGCTGTTCAAAATCAATAATTGCTTTAGTAGAATCTAATATTCTAGAAACAATATTTTCTCAATATTTAGTTGGAAGAGTTGAAACTCTTATATCAATTTTTTTATGTTCTAATTTAAGTTCATATTTTCAATCTTGTGGAATATTTACAATATTTAATTTTAATTTTGAGACATATTTTAATCTTTCTAAAATATATTTATACTCTAAATGAGATAAATTAAATATATCTACTAAAATTCAATCTATTCTAAATCTAAGGATTATTTTGGTTTCATAGCAATCATAATGTATATCTGAGCTTCCTATAAATAATGCTCAAAGAGTAATATTTCTTAATGCTTCATCTGTTTTTTGATTTTTTAAAGCATCTTTAACTTCATTTTCTATCTTAGTAAAAGTCTTAGAATAATATTTAACTTCTTCTTTTTCAATAATTTCTTCAATAATTCTTTCTTTTTTCTTTTTATCTAAATATTCTTTCTTTTGTTCTTTTAATAAAGTATTTTTAGAAGTTATTTCTTTTTGAATATTATAATTTATTTTTCACATTTTTTTATGCTTTAAGATTATTTATTTAATTTTAACATAATAAAAATTTAAAATCAAAAAAACTCACTTTACAAATTAATAAAATTAGCTTTAAATAAAATTACAAAAATTGAAAAAACAATAGTTAATTCTTATAAGTATATTTTTATAATTTTAAATTGAAAAAAATCTTTTTTTTACTACTATATATAGTAGTAAATAATTTTTAATCTAAAAAAAGTGAATAATCAAGAAAAATTAAAAACATTAATTGGGAAAAGATATAGTTGAGACACTACAAATTATAAGATAAAGAATATAGATAAAAAGTCTAAAAATCTTTCTAAAAATCAAAAAAAAATAAAATTAGAAGAAGATAAGAAAATATTAGAAATTGAAAAAGAATATAAAGAAGCACTTGCTTATATCAAGGATTTAGTAAGTCCTGCTTTTATGAAAATCAAACCAAATAGTATTAAAATAAATAATACTATTTCTAAAACTTTTTTTGTATATGCTTATCCTAGTTTTTTGGAATGAAACTGGCTTTCTCCAATTATTAATTGGGATGTAAAATTTGATATGAGTCTTTTTGTTTATCCTGTAGATTCAGGTTATATTCAAAAATATTTGAAAAAAAGATTAACTCAATTGAATTCAGAAAGATCAATGAATGCAGAAAAAGGTTTAGTAAATGATCCAGCTATTAATGCTCAAATTCAAGATGTTGAAGAATTAAGACATAAATTAACTAGATGAGAAGAAAAGTATTTTCATTTTGGATTATATATTACAATTTATTGAGATACAGAAGAATCTCTTAATAAAATAGGTAAAAATATTGAAAATATATTAGCAGGTAGAAATGTATTACAAAAACAATCTTTTTTAAGAACAGAACAAGGTTTTATAAGTACTGGCCCTTTTGCTAAAGATGAACTATGAGTTTATAGAAATATTTCAACTTGAGGTCTTTCTACTACTTTTCCATTTTCAAGCTCTACTTTATCTCATGATGATTGAATTTTATATGGTGTAAATACTCATAATAATTCATTGATTCTTTATGATAGATTTAAATCTGAAAATGCAAATATGTGTGTTTTTGCTAAATCTTGAGGTTGAAAATCATTTTGAATAAAATTAGAAATTTTAAGATCTTTAATGATTTGAACTGATGTAATTGTAATTGATCCTGAAAATGAATACAAAGCTTTAATTAATCAAGTTTGAGGAGGTTATTTAGATGTTTCCCTTAATTCTAATCAAAGAATAAATCCTTTTGATTTACCTCTTGGAATGAAAGATATTGAAGAGAAATCTTGAGATTTATTAAGATCTGCTGTAATTTGATTATTATGATTAATGAATTTAATGTTATGACAAATGACAGCAGAAGAAAGTTCTCTTATGGAAAAAGCTTTAATTACAACTTATAGCTTAAAATGAATTACTTTTGAAGATGATTCTGCTGATGGAAAAATTATGCCTGTAATGTCTGATTTACAAGATGTTTTAGATACTATGGATTGAGCAAAATCTCTAGTGACTAGAATTGAAAAATATACGTCTGGAATTTTTTCAGGAATATTCTCAAAACAAACAAATATTGATTTAACAGAATGACTTCAAGTATTTTCAGTAAGAGATTTAAATGATACTCTTAGACCAACAGCTATGTATGTTATTTTAAACTATATTTGGAATAAAGTAAGAAGTAAAAATAAAAAAAGAATGCTAGTAGTTGATGAGGCTTGGAATATTATGCAACATGATGATTCTGCTAAATTTCTTTTCTGACTTGTAAAAAGAGCAAGAAAATATAACCTTTGAATTACAACAATTACTCAAGATGTAGAGGATTTTATGTGAAGTAAATATGGTAAAGCAATTGTGACAAATTCCTCTATACAGCTTTTATTAAAACAATCTACAGCTTCAATTGATGTTTTACAAAATATATTTAAGCTTACTGAACAAGAAAAATATATTCTACTAAATGCTTCAGTATGACAAGGATTATTCTTTGCCTGAAGTGAACATGTATGAATTCAAATAATTGCATCATATTTTGAAGAACAAGTTATCACAACTGATCCTAATGCACCCTGAATGTAGTAAGTAAATATTCTTTATATGTTTAATTAAAAAATATGTTTAATTAAAAAATATGTTTAATTAAAAAAAAAGCTAAAATAAATTTTAGCTTTTTTTAATTAACAACCAAATTAACAATTTTTCCAGGAACATAAATTTCTTTTACAAGATTTTTTCATTCTAACCATTTTGCAACATCACTATTATTTCTAGCTTTTTCTAAAACACTTTCTTTACTTTCATCTTTATTTATTTCAATAGTTCATCTAACTTTTCATAATACTTGAACAGCTATTTTTACTGTACTTTCTATTAATAGAGATTCATCTACTTCTGGCCA
>CAZSQW010000008.1:0-8536 GCA_964609055.1 uncultured Candidatus Peribacteria bacterium | reverse complement strand
CGATTTTATCAGGATTTACTACATTTTTAAGAGATTTACTCATTTTTGCAATAACTTTTTTAAGTTCTTCTCCAGACTCTTTATCAAAGAATTTTCAATCTTTTTCTTCAACTAAATCATTAGCTATTAATTTTCATTTACTGTTTTCATATGAATGAGCAGTAATTAAACCTTGATTTCTCAGTCTATAAAAAGGTTCATCAGTACTTACAACACCTATATCAAACAAAAATTTATGCCAAAATCTAGCATATAATAAATGTAGAACAGCATGTTCAGCACCACCAACATAACTATCAACTTGCCCCCAGTATTTTTCAACCTCTGGATCAACTAACATATCCTTATTATCAGGATTCATATATCTCAAATAATACCAGCAACTTCCTCACCATTGAGGCATAGTATTAGTTTCTCTTTTTCAAACTAAATTATCTGCTAATTGAATATTTACAAAACTTTCAACATTAGCTAAAGGGCTTTGTCAATCTCCACTTGGTTCAAATTTTTCAACTTCTGGAAGTTTTATAGGAAGATTATTATCTCAAACTATTTTTCCATAAATTCAATCATATATTTTTGAAAATTCTTGTCATTTTATCATTAAATAATTTCAATCATTTTTTTCTTTAATATATGCTTTATTAAATATTTTAGTATATTTTTGTACTAAATAATATGTTTTTACATTATATTTATTTTCAACTTTTTCTAAAATAATTCTAAATATTTTATTTCCAATATTAATATATCAAAGTAATTCACTTTCATATTGTATATTATTTAAATTTTCAATAATAGTTGTTCAAAATTCTTTTCTACGTTTTTGTTCTTTAATATTTTTTAAATAAAAATGTTCTTGTAATGATTGTCAATCAAAAATAATATCACCTTTTTTTGTTTTAACAATAGACTTTAATTTAAAAAAATGAATTTTATTTCTTTTTTTCTTGACTTTTGTTATGTTTTCTAATATAATATGCACATATAAGGATTTAGCCGTGTCACCATTGTGAGTGACCCCCTCTTGAGGGATATGGTAATCCTTATTTTTTTTGTCTTTAATTTTATCCAATTTTTCAATATTATCATTTTCCAAATGAATCAAAGGAATTGGATCTCCCCAATATCTTTGTCTACTAAATAACCAATCTCTCAATTTATAATTTATTTTTTTACTCCCAAATCAGTTCTTTTCAGCAAATTCAATCATTTTAGATTGTGCCTCTATACTTTCTAATCAAGAGAAATCTCAAGAATTAGTTAATATTCACAAACCAGTAAATGCTTTTTCTGAAATTTCTCAACCAGAAATAGACTCAATTATTTCCAAATCATATTTTTTAGCAAATTCAAAATCTCTTTCATCATGGGCTGGAACAGCCATAACTGCTCAAGTTCAGTAGTTTCATAGAACATAATCTCAAATCCATAATGGAACTTCTTTTCCATTAAAAGGGTTGATTACATAACTTCCTGTAAAAACTCAAGTTTTTTCTTTATCTGCTTGTGTTCTATCTTGGTCTGATTTTTTAGAAGAATCTGTAATATATTTTTCACAAATTTCTTTATTTTCATCTGTTATAAAATTTTGTACATCTTTATGATCAGGTGCTAAAACAGCATAAGTCATACCAAAAACTGTGTCTATTCTTGTTGTATAAACTGAAATTTTTCATAAATATTTTTGATATAATTTTGTTAATTTATTATCTATATAATAAGTTTTTACAAAATAATTTCAATTAGATTGTTCTCATAAAATTATTTTAATAATCAAATCATTAAATTTTAAATATCATATATTATTTTCTATAAAATATAAATTATTTAAATTTCAAGATATAGTATGAGCTAGTTTTTTTCTTATACGTATATCTTTATTATTTTTTGAATTAAAATGCTTATTTATAGACTTTCAATTAAAAATAATTTCCTTATTTTTATAACTAACTTTTTCATTAATATTTTCTAATAAAGTTTTTGTATTTTTTTTCTTGACTTTTTCAGTGTTTTCATATATAATACTTGCATATGAGAACTTGGCCTTGTCATTGAGACAGCTTCCTTTGGAAGAGCCGTTCTCATTTTTTTGTGCCTTATTTTTAACAGCTAACATTTCAAATTCACAACCTTCAGATTTTCAAATCCAATTTCTTTGCATATCTTTAAGTCCTTCTGGCCAATCTAATTTATCAATATCAGTTAATAATCTGTCAGCATATTTTGTAATTGCTAAAACCCATTGTCTGATTTTTTTCTTAACTACAGTTTCTCAACATCTTTCACAAGAAAAATCATTTAACACTTCTTCATTTGCTAAACCTGTTTTACAACTTGGACAATAATTTATTGGTAAATCTTGTTCATAAGCTAAACCTTTTTCAAACATTTTAAGAAAAATCCATTGAGTCCATTTGTAATATTCTGGATCAGTTGTATCAACTTCTCTATCCCAATCATAAGAAAAACCTAGAGATTTTATTTGTCTCCTAAAATTATCTATATTTTGTGCAGTTGTAATTTTTGGATGAGTTCCAGTTTTGATTGCATAATTTTCAGCAGGAAGTCCAAAAGCATCCCATCATATTGGATGAAGTACATTAAAACCTTTTGCATTTTTATATCTTGCAACTATATCATTAGCAGTCATTCCTTCTGGATGACCAACATGAAGACCTGCTCCACTTGGAAATGGAAACATATCTAAACAATAATATTTTGGTTTTGAAAAATCATTTTCAACTTTAAAAGTCTTATTTTCTTCCCAATATTTTTGCCATTTTTTTTCAATCTCTTGTATGTTGTACATTTTTTATTGTATTTTTTATTATTTTTGTATATTATATATAATATTATAGTATTTTTTTATATTTTTCAATTTTATATTTATGAATTTTCATATAATTACAATATTTAAAGAGTCTTTTAATGAATTTATTAAAACCTCAATTATTTGAAAATCTTTAAAAAATAATTTATTTAATATAGAAATATACAAATTAAATGATTTTTCAGAAAAAAAATTTAAACATATTGATGATAAAGCATATTGAATGCACTGACAAGTTATAAGTCCTGAACCTTTATCTAAAGCAATTACTTTTGTAAAAAAGAAAATAAAGTGAGAAAGTATAATTATTTATATGTCTCCTTCTTGAATTTTATTAAATCAAGAAAAAATAGAAAAATATTATCAGGATTTTAAAAATAAAAATATAATTATAATTTGTGGACATTATGAATGAATAGACCAAAGAATTATAGATAAATATGTGGATTTTGAAATAAGTATTTGAGAATATATTTTAACTAGTTGAGAACTTTCTGCACAAGTTTTTATAGATTCACTAGTTAGACATATTCCAAATGTTTTATGAAATTCTCAAAGTCTAGAAGAAGAAAGTTTTTCCAAATTTTTTGATAGACAAAAAGAACATCCTATATATACTAGACCTAAGGTATTTGAAACAATGAAAGTACCTGAAGTATTAATTTCTGGTAATCACCAAAAAATTGAAATATGGAAGCAAAATAATAAAAAATAATTTATATGGATATTCAAAATAATACATTTTCTATAATTTTATTAGAATGGTTAAATAAAATAATTACAATTGAATTATTTATAAAAATAGTAATTCTCTATTTTTTAATTGTTTGGGTTTCTATAATTTTTTGGGTAATTAGTGATAGTTTAGAAAGAAGTAATTCTATAATATTTCAACTATTTTCTATATTTTTAATAACTATATGAACTCCATTTTGAATTTTTATATATTTATTAATAAGACCAACTAAAACACTTTTAGAAAAATATTGTGACCAAATTGATAATAGATTTAAAAAATTGAAAAATTTAATTAAAATATCTGAAAAAATCAAAAAAAAAGATATTTCTATTAGAAAAATTCCTTAAATTTTAAAATATACTCCATAAAAAATATTGCTAGAAAAAATCATATTGCTATAAATGGTCAAAAAGGAATTTGAGTTTCCAATTCCTTTTTTTTTCATTTATTTTTAATTTTTTGATAAATAATCAATCAAATTCAAATAATACTTCCTACAAAATAAGTTAGCATCATTCAAGGAAAAGCTAGAATAGAACCTAAAATTAATCATACAAAAATTGCAATTCTTAAATCTCAACCTCACATCCATTTTCATCTTGAAATAACTATTTGAATA
This sequence comes from uncultured Candidatus Peribacteria bacterium, assembly GCA_964609055.1. Lineage (GTDB taxonomy): Bacteria > Patescibacteriota > Gracilibacteria > BD1-5 > UBA6164 > CALLPO01. The sequence goes on along the minus strand of CAZSQW010000008.1, from coordinate 4,345 downwards.
AAGAAAAAAGTAAAAATACTTAATGCTCAAATTATAGCTGAAATTGCTGTAAAATCTGTTAAATTATAATTATTAGTAAAAAAAGTATTAAATCAAAATAATAATAAATATAATCCTACTAAAATTACTATATCCCAAATTTCTGATAAATTTTTTAAAATTATTACATATAATCAAATAATAGTAAAAATAAGTAATCCAATAGATAAATTAATTTCTAATAATCATAAATTATTTATATTTGGTAAACTTGTAAAAATATTAAAATTAGAATAACTTTGAATAATTATTCAAGTTAAAGCAATTCAAATTCAACTAGCTAATACTCTTTCTGATATTTCTAAAAATAAAATATCATAAAAAATATAAATAATACTTATAAATCATATTAAAAGCCAGAAAAATAAAGTTAATATTTCTCAAAAATTTCAAGAAAATATTAAATTATAATCTATTAAAAAATATCAAATTAAAGCAAATAATGCTCATGTTGATAATTCTAAAATTGGGTACAATCAGCTAACTTTAGCTTTGCATTGTCTACATTTTCCCAAATTAATAATCCAAGAAAAAAGTGGTATTAAATCTATTGCTTGTAAAATCTTATTACAAGCTCCACAATGACTTCTTCCAGTCATAATTCATCCTTCACCAGATTTTATTCTATAAATTATAACTGAAGAAAAACTTCAAAATAATAATCCAAAAATAAAAAGTGAAATTAAAAAAAATGTTTGCATATTTTTATCCTTTTAATAAATCTTCATGAATACTATTTGCAGCTAAACAACCTTCTGCTGCTGACATAATTGTTTGTCTAAATTTATTAGAATTAGTAGTGACATCTCCAGCTGCATATAGTCATTCTAAACTTGTTTCTTGTCTTGCATCAACTACTAAACAACCTTCATCATCTTTTTTTAAATCAAAATTTGCCACTAAATCTACATTTGGAAGAGTTCCAACTGCTACAAAAATTCAGTCAGCTTTTATTTTTTTTCAAGATTTTAAATCTATTCAAGTCATTCCAAGAGCATCTCCAGTTATTTCTTCTACTTCCTCAGAAGTAATAAATTCTATTTTTTCATTTTTTCTAGCTTTTTCCATCCAAATATCTTCTGCTCTAAAAGTATCTCTTCTATGAACAATATAAACTTTATTACAAATATCAGCTAAATAAAGAGCTTCTGTCACAGCAGTATTTCATCCACCAACCATTATAACATCTCTATTTCTAAAAAACATTCCATCACAAGTAGCACAATAACTTACTCATTTTCACAAATATTCTTTTTCTCATTTAACTCACAGCTTTCTATAATTATTTCCAGTACAAAGTAAAACTTTTTTAGTTTTAAATTCTTTTTTAGTATTTGTTGTAATATGAAAATGATCTTTATGTTTTTTAATTTCAGTAACCATTTCAGTCAATATTTCACTTCCAGAAACTTCTGCATGTTCTTTAAAATTATCCATAATTTCTTTTCCAGGAGCAGAAATTACACCAGGATAATTTTCAACTTTATGAGAAGTTCATAAAGCTCCGCCAGGTAATCCACCAATAATTAAATTTTTTATACTATATCTACTAGCATACATTCCAGCAGGATAACCAGCACTTCCAGCTCCAATAATAATTAAATCATAATCAAATTTAGTTTCCATAATTTTTAGTTAATTTTTAATATTTTTAAACTCTAATTTTCTTTTTTTCTCAATCTAAATTTTGTTTAATTTTTACTTCCGGTGAAGCAAAAAGTGGATTTGCATTAGATTGTGATTTTTCCTCTTTTAATAAATTATCTAAAACTCATACTAAATCTTTTTCATCATCTTTTACATTTTCAACAACAACAGTATTTATAGAAAAAATTGCTTTAGTAATTTTATATTCAATTTCTGACATTAAATCACCAAACTTAATAAATGATTTTTCTTTATAAACTACAAGAGGTTGTTTTTGAGCATATCATTCAAAGGCTACTTCTTCTCTCAATTTAGTCATTGAATCAATATGGAACATCCATAATTCATCTATAGAAGTTAATAAAATTCTTTTTTCTAAATCAAAAAATTCACTCTCTACTTTTGCTCATTTTCTAATTTTTTCTAATTCTTCAACTGCAATTTTAGATATATATTCAGCTAATCTTTCTGATTTTTCAATTTCTGATAATTCAATTCCTACAATTGCCTCAACATCATCAATTTCTACTCTTGTATTTATAGCATTAATTCCTAGAAAAGTATTTACTCTTTTTATAATATTTTTAAAATTTCAATCAAAATCTTTACTTACTTCTGCTATAGTTATTTTTTTTACCTGAGTTTTTATTATATTTAAAACTTCTTCATGAAGATTTTCATTTTCTAAAACATTATTTCTTCTTCTATAAATAATTTCTCTATGTTTATTCATTACATCATCATATTCTAAAACATGTTTCCTAGAATCAAAATTATGTCATTCTACTTGTTTTTGTACTGCTGTTACCTTATTAGTTAACATTCCACTTTGAGTAAGAGGTTCATTATCTGGAAGACTTGCAAATATTGGAGAATTAAATATTCCAAATAATTTATCTCAACCAAAAATTCTCATAATATCATCATTTGGTGATATTAAAAACTGAGTAACACCAGGATCTCATTGTCTACCTGCTCTTCATCTTAATTGATTATCAATTCTTCTTGTTTCATGTTTTTCAGTACCAATAATATATAGTCCTCCTAAATCAGCAACTCATTTTCAAAGTTTTATATCTGTACCTCTTCAAGCCATATTTGTAGCAATTGTAACTGTTCACATTTGACCAGCAGCAGCAATTATCTCAGCTTCTTTTTCATGATATTTAGCATTTAAAACATTATGTTTTATGTTTGCTTTTTTTAATTTTTCAGATAAATATTCTGATTTATCAACTGAAACTGTACCTACTAAAATAGGTTGTTTTGTTTTATTAATTTCTCTAATTAATTCAACTACATATTCAAATTTTCATTTTTCATTTTTGAAAAGCAAATCTTTTTTATCTTCTCTAGCAATAGGCATATTAGTAGGAATAGATAAAGTATTTAAAGAATAAACTTTATAAAATTCTTCTTCTTCAGTTTTAGCTGTACCAGTCATTCAACTTAATTTCCAATACATTCTAAAATAATTTTGAAAAGTAATTGAAGCTAAAGTTCTTGATTCTTGCTGAATTTTAACTCATTCTTTTGCTTCAATGGCTTGATGAAGTCAATCTGAATATCTTCTACCAGAAAGAGCTCTACCAGTATGTTCATCAACTATCATTATTTCTTCACCATTTACAATATAGTCTTTATCTTTTATATAAACTCCTGAAGCTTTTATAGCATTTTCAATATGGTGTAAATCATTATAATGTTTTGATACATAAATATTATCTACATTTAAAATTTCTTCAATTTTTTTAATTCAAGATTCACTTAAGCTAGCTACCTTTTGTTTTTCATCAATTTTATAATCTACTCATTTATTTAATTTTTTAGCAATAATTGCAAATTTACCATATTTACTAGTTGGTTCATTATCTGGAGTAGAAATAATTAATGGAGTTCTTGCTTCATCTATCAAAATAGAATCCACTTCATCAATAATAGCAAAAAAGTATGGAGATTGAACTTTATCTTCCAATTTTATTACCATATTATCTCTTAAATAATCAAAACCTAATTCATTATTAGTAGCATAAACTATATCTTTATAATATTGTTCTTTTTTTTCTTTTGGGTTTAGATCATTGTATATTACTCAAACTGAAAGACCTAAAGCATTATATAAAATAGACATTTCTTCAGAATCCCTTTTAGCTAGATAATCATTTACAGTCACAAAATGAATAGGATTACCAGTCAAAGAATTAATATAAGCAGGAATTGTACCAACAAGAGTTTTTCATTCCCCTGTTTTCATTTCAGAAATACCACCATCATTCAAAGCTAAACCTCCAATTAATTGAACATCATAAGGAATCATATTCCATTCAATTTTTCTTTTATCTTTACCAACTTCAAAAGTATTTCAATTCAAAAGAGTACAAGCAATTTTTAAATTAGCAAAAGCTTCAATTTTAATTTCTTCCAAAATTTTATTAATTTTAATAGAATCTTCTTCAATTTTAAAATTTAAACCTTCAAATTTAGCCCTAAATTCATTAGTTTTTAACTTAACATCATCTAAAGAAAAGTCTTTAAAATCTTCACATTTTTTATTTATTTGTTCAACTATAGTTGAATATTTTTTTATTATTTTAACATCTGGATCTCCAAATATTTTTTTAACTATTTCTTCTAACATTATTATTTATTTTATTATTTT
>CAZSQW010000007.1:10338-14128 GCA_964609055.1 uncultured Candidatus Peribacteria bacterium | reverse complement strand
TGATGCAAATACTATAGTTCAACAAGACTATGAATTATCTACTACATTTGAAAATGCATGAAATTTAAATAGCAAAGCTAAGGAAGATTGATGAGATGACGATAATAGGTATGAAATTGGTATTGATTTAACTTGAAATAATACAAAAATAAATTTAGTACAAACTGTTGCTAGTTGGGTATCTAGTTGAGCACCTACTCTTTCAAATTCTTGTGTTGCTAAGTCTAGTGCAGGATCTAATGCAATAGAAACTTGTGATCATGATAGTATATTGGTTATAAAATAAAAATCCCATTTGGGATTTTTTTTATTCTATAATAATAATTTCTATATTTTCAGATATATTAGAAATAGTATTAAGAAAAAAGGGTTTAACTGTTATTTTAACATTATTTATTTCAGGTCTATTTATTAATATTTTTTCAGCTTTTTCAATTTTTTTTCATCTAATTATATTTTTAAGCCTTGTATTTAAATAAGTATTTTTAGAATCAAATATTTTTCTAGTAAAATATTTGATTTCAGTTGTTCCTTTTAATATAAACTTTTTATTTGTTTTTACTACATCATTTCTTTTTATTATATGAGAAATTCTTAATGAATTTTCATCTATAGATATTATTTTTTCTGAATCAGAGATAATGTTTTTATTTATAATATTTGTGAGTAAAGAAAGAACAATATTTTTGTTATATATAAAAGTAGAAATATCAATTTTTCCATTTATTGAAAAATTATTTATTTCATCTCAAATTGTTAAATGTTCAGGTATTTCTATTTCTAAGTTAATAAATTTAAATATATCTTTAACAGGAAGTATTTCAATATTTATAGAATTATTTAAATTCATAGTTTCAACTTCTTTTTTAATTTTAGAAATTGCTAAAATTTTCAAATTTTCTTCCATTAGTATTTTTGCTTTTTCTAAGTCTTCTTTTTTTAAATATCTAGTAAAATGATTTGTTCATCAAGTAAATGCCTCAGTAGTTCTTGCAAATATTTTACTTCTATTATTTTTGGATAATCAGGGTATTGTTAAAGAGACTCATTTTTTTATATTACTTTTTGTCCCGGAATATTTTCAATCTATTAATTGTATTTTTCAATATAGTACAGTTTGTTTATTAGAATTAGCTGGAATAGAAATATTATTTTTTATAAAAAATAATATTCAATCTTTTGTTCTAAATTCAGTATTTTTTAATAAATACACTTCTTCATTCAATAAATTAGTAATATTTATTTTTCAATGTGAAATATTATTTTTATCTTGCTTAATTCAAGACGTTATAAATTGTTTAGTTAATTCTATTTTTTTTGTAATTTTATTTAAGTTAACTTGATTATTTTTTTGTTTTCTTTGTGTTGTTGTATCTATATTTTCAATAAAAGAAAAATTGATAGATTTTGTATTAACATTTATTTCAGTAGATATTGATACTAATGTTTTATTTATAGCAAAATAATAAATATATAATAATATTAAAAAAAACACTATTAAAGAAACTATTAAATATGGAATTATTTTTTTATGACTAGAATTATACTTATTTTTTAAATAATATATTTTATTTATTTCTTTATTATTTTTAATATTTCATAAAAATTTTGAAAAAATTTTTTTAATTTCAAATTTTGTATATTCAAAAAATGTATAATGTTCTTTTAAATGATTAATTTTAGATTGTATTTGTTTATTATATCATTTTTTATTTTTTATAAATTTTATACCTAATAATTTTCATATTTTTTCAGCTGTTTTATCATTAGAGATTATTATTAATTCTTTTTTTTGAGATTTAGATTGTAATATTTTTAATGATAAATGATTATGTAAAATTGGATGTCAAAAAGGAAAATCTAATATAATTTTATTATTAGATTCTTCAGAAATTTTTTTTAATATATTTACTATAGTATCCTCTGTTTTTATTTGTATCATTTAATATTTTATAATTTGTTATTTATTATATTTTATATAGAATAGTATAAATTTCAAATAAAAAAAAGTAATAATTTTTATAAATATTAAAAAATGAAAAATATATCAGAAATAATATCTTTAATAGATTCTATTATAAAAGAAGAACCTTTAAATATAATTACTGGAGGTTGAATAATAAAAAATTGATATAATAAAGAGGTTGATAAATATAGAGATATAATAAAAAATTCAAAAAATTGGTTATCCAATTATCAGACAAAATTAATTGAAGATTTGTGAATTACTAAATTAAAAATCAAATATACAAATGCTTCTTGATATTTTATAGAGATTAATAAAAATCAAATTCATAATATTCCAGATACTTTTATACACAAACAATCTTTGATTAATACATCAAGATTTATAACTTCTAAATTAAAAGAATTTGAAAAAGATTTAATGCAGGCAGAAAGTATTTTATCAAATTTAGAATATAATATTTTTTTAACTTTGAGAACAAAAATTTTAGAAAAATTTAATATTATAAAAGATATTTCTTCTAAAATATGATATATAGATTTTTGAACTGGTCTAGCTGAAGTAGCCTATAAAAATAATTATTCAAAACCTAAAATACATAAAAATTATGATTTAAATATTAAAAATTCAAGACATCCAATTATAGAACAAATACAAAAAGATTTTATTAGTAATAGTTTATCATTAAATAAAAAATCTTTTATTCATACAATTACTTGACCAAATATGTGATGAAAATCTACTTTTTTAAGACAAAATGCCTTAATAATTGTATTATCTCATATTTGAAGTTTTATTCCTGCTACTAGTTGATATATTCCACTTACAGATAAATTATTTTCTAGAGTATGAGCAACAGATAATTTATATTTATGACAATCAACTTTTATGGTCGAAATGCAAGAAGTAGCTAATATTTTAAATAATTCAACCAAAAATAGTTTTGTAATAATAGATGAGGTAGGGAGGTGAACATCTACTTTTGATTGAATTAGTTTGGCTTGGTCAATTTTAAAAGAAAACCATGATAATATAAAAGCAAAAACTTTATTTGCAACACATTATCATGAATTAATTGAAGAATCAAAACAATTAAAATGAGTTGCTAATTTTTCAGTAGCAGTATGAGAAAATGAAGAAAATTTAATTTTTTTAAGAAAAATTATTCCTTGATGAATGAAAAAAAGTTATTGATTACAAGTAGCAAAATTAGCTGGTATTTCAGATAATGTTTTAAAAACTGCTAAAAATATGCTTTTACAATTAGAGGAAAATAATACTCATCAACTAACAATATGATGATTATGAAATATACACAAAAAACCAAAAATTATTATAAAAGAGATTAATAAAATATCAGAAATAGAAAAAGAACTACAAAAAATAGATATAAATAATTTAACTCCAATTGAAGCTTTAACTTTTTTATATAACATAAAAAATAGATAAAAGCAATAATAGAATTTGCAATTCTTCTATAAATATTTATAATCAAGATAATAAATGTTTTTTTAAACATTTTTTTAATAAATAACACACATATTATGAATTTTATTATAAGAAATCTGGGATGGATTTTACTAATTATTTTTTTTATATTTATGCTTTATCTAATATCTAATCAAGATAATTCTAAAAAAATAGAAAAACCAAATATTACTGAAACAGGTAGTACAGTAATACAATCTAATAAAAATGAATCTAATAAAAAATTAGCTATACAAAATTATAATTCTGAAAAAGAAAATATTTTAAATGTAATAGAACCAGAAATAGAAAAAGGAATTCTAAATACTATTTCAGATTTTTTCAGTAGTGATAATA
>CAZSQW010000007.1:0-10238 GCA_964609055.1 uncultured Candidatus Peribacteria bacterium | reverse complement strand
GAAATGATTGCTCTTAATAATCCATATTTTACAAAAAGAATTTGATATGCATACAAAGGTGATAAATTAGAACAAATTACAAATATAAATAAATATGGTTGTTTTAATTCAACAATTTTAGAATCAAATAAATCTAAATGATTAAAATGATGGACTTGTATTTATTATATGGAATGACATTTAGATAAAATGAATGAATATACTAAAGAGTCTATAAAGTATTATAAAAAATTAAGAGAAAAAAGAATTTCAAAAACAATAGTTCAAAATAAAATTAAAATAAGTAATGAAGAAAAAAAAGTTTATAAAGCAGAAGATGGAAGCACTATTATTATAAAAGATCCACATAGAATATATGAAGGACCTATTTATAATACACCAGTTTGAAGTCTATATTTAGTTAGGGTTAATTCTTTAAAATTACAAAATTCTACTTTTATTGAAAAAAAATCTTTACTAAAACCTTGTACTTCTAAAAAATGTGATATATTAGAACAATTAACTCCAATAGATAATAAATGATGTTTTAAAGTAAAAGTTTTCAATCTTAAAAATAATGACAAACAAAAAGGTTGGGTTTGTCAAAAATATTTAAGATAAAAATAAAAACCAATATATTAAATATTGATTTTTTATTTTAATTCTTCTAATGCTTCTAACTCTGTATCAACAGTAGGAATAATAGTGGTAATACCAACTAATTCTAATACATCTTTTACTCCTTCATCACAATTAGAAATATACATTTCTCATTCATTGTCTTCAATATTTGAAAATACATCTGCAATATAACCAATAGATTTAGAATTTAAATATTTCAATCCTGACATATTAAAGATAATTTTTTTATTTTTAAAATCTCCAATTTGTTCATAAATATCTTTAAATGTGTTATCTGCATTAGTTTCATCTAATTCTCCTGAAAAAGTAAAAATTAATACTCCTTCTTTTTCTTCTTTTGTAATGTTCATTAATGTTTCCATAATAAGTTTGTTATTTGTTATATAAGTAATATAATATCAGTATATAATAAATAATATAATTATGCAAATATTTTAATACTTAAAAATATAAAAAATGACTTATTATTTTTTAGAAAATATAAAAAAGATTAATTTAGCTTTATCTAAGCCAAAACTTATTTTTTTGAAAGGGGATTTATGATCTGGTAAAACAACACTTTCAAAACATATATTTACAAATTTATTAAATATAAATGAAAATATAACATCTCCTACTTATACATATTATAATAAATACTTAGAGAATTATCATTTTGATTTATATAGATTAAAAAATTATAATGAATTTTTTGCAATATGATGAGAAGAAATATTAGATAATAATGATTGAATTATTATTATAGAATGGCCTGAGATTTTAGAAAAATATTATACTCCAGATATTATTATTAATATTTCAAAAACAACTAATATAAATGAAAGAAAAATAAATATAGAGTATAAATAAAAAAATACAAGGGGCTAAATGAACTGCCCCTTGTATTTTTTTGTGTTTTTACTCTTCTTCTATACTTTTTATAATTTCTTTAAATCTAAAATATTCTGTCACTCTTAATCAAGTAAATTTTCATATTATAAAATTAATAGGTATAAGAAATATTATTATTTCTGGGTATGCTAATATTAAAGTTTGAATAAATCCTATACTAAATATAAAAAATAAGATAAATGCAAATGCTACTGTATTTAATAAATTGTATTTGTACTCTGAAAATTCTTTTCAAAGTACAATTGTTATTAGTCTTTCAGAAATTAATATAAAAAATATAATAAATAATGAATCTGCTGTATTTAAATTTATAAAATTATAATAAAATAATATATTTAATATTCAAATAATGAATATAATGTTTATTATTAATATAAAACTTATTTTAGGAGTATATAATAGTGTATATTTATTAGTTAATTTTCATAATAATAAATTGATTATTATAATACTACATAAAATAATAATAGTTATTATAAATCAAATTTGAAACATTAATAATGTTAAAGTTACAGGTATAATAATTCCTATTGGAGAAAATCAAAGTAAATGTTTAAATATACTAATACTTGTAAAAAGAAAAGGTATTAATAAAATTAAATAAATATAATTTGTGGTAAATCACTCATTAGATAAATTATTTACAAATTTAGATATAAATAATATTTCTGATATATTTGAATTTTTATTAATATTTATGTATTCATATTCACTACTTTTTAGATTTTTTTCTAATACTGTAATATTATTTTCATTAAACCAAGTGACAGACATTGATGATTCTGGCAATAATAATATTGATTTTATCCAATCTTTATTTGAAATAAAATTTCTTAGATAATTATTTAAAACACTTGTGTTAAATGGAGATATTAAAACTAAATTCAGTTTTTCTGTAGATTTATTTATATTTATTTCTTTATTTAATTGAGAAATAACTGAAAAAATAAAATTTTTATTTCACCATAACATAATATAATTATGTTTTTTTAGTTTCTTTGATGATATATTTTTATAAATATCTTTTGTACTTAATTCTTTATAATTTGATTCAAATATTTTTTCTATATAAATTCAATTATTCCTTGCTTTTGATATATAAAAATTAATATTTTCTTTTTGAATATTTTTATTATCTATAATTATAAAAAATTTTTCTTTATAAATAAATAAATTGTATTTTTTAGTAGTAATTAATTTTTCTACATTTTGTTCTTTAAAATATATACTTATCCTAATTTCTTTTTCTCAATCAATATTAAAAATTTTAGAATAAATATTTCATTTTTTAGTTCAACTTCATTTTAAGTCCCATTTAAAAATTATTTTAGAAGAATATTTTTCTTTTAATTTTTTTTCAATTTCAGTTAAATCTATTTTTAATTCTTCTCAAATTTGTAATGTTTTAGAAAAATTATGATTTTTAAATATATCATCAATGTATTCTTCTGCTATTGCATAAGAGACAGAAAAACTTAATATAATAAAAAAAGCAAAACTTTTTATAATCTTTTTGTACATATTTTTTATTATTTTTTTATAGTAATAAACTACTAATAAATTTGTAGGAAATATCCAAAAAATTAATATGGTATCTTTAGATTCTTGTATATTTTTTTAATTTTGCTACAAGCTTAATATATAATACTTAAAAAAAATAAATTGCAATTTATTTTAAAAAAAATATAATAAAGTAATATATTTATTTAAATAAAAAAATTATGCTAAAACTCATAAAAAGTATGTTTTCAAGTTTTCTGTTTGTTTACAAAAATATGTTTCATTGGATTATTTCTAAAGTATTTATTTCAATTTCAAGTTATTTACTTTGAATAGTTTTAGCATTACCTTTTTTTATAATATCAATATTATTAATTTGGATTTCACCTATGGAATTAGGAAATTTCATTCAAGGTTGAGAGTATTTATTATGAGATGCTTTAAATAATAAAATTTGGTTTTTCATAATTTTAATATTTTTTACATTAACAATCATTTTTGCATTTTTTTGAATAAGTTATAGAATACTTCTATTAGCAAAATTAAATTTAAAATATCTTGAAAAAAAGAAACTAAAGTTTTTAAAAAATAATTATTTTAAATTAAGTTTTATTTTTAAATTTTTAAAAATAAGTTTAATATTCTTATTTTTATTATTATTTTTTATATTATTATTTTCTATATTATTATTATTTATAATTATTTCTTTTTATTGAGGAATAGATAATTTACAAAGTATACTTAATTTTAGTTCTATTAATTCATTTTCAACAATAACATTAATATTATTTGTAGTTTTATTTTTATTGATGTTATATATATTTTACAGAATGTTTTTTTGATTTTTTATAATATTAGAAAATAAAGATTTCACAGTAAAACAAAGTATTAAAAAATCAATTCAAAAAACAAAAAAACTTTCAAGTTTAATTAAATTATTACTTTTAATGATAATATTCTTTGTTTTACTTTTTCCAATTACATATTTATGACAATATATTAAATATGAACAAAATAGTTTAATAAAATATATTGAATTAAAAAATAAATTGCATTCAGAGGAAAATAAAGATACAATAAAACAGAATGATTTTTATACATATAAGTCATTAGATATAAATTTTTGAAAATACTCTAATGCAGAATTAATTACTAAATATAAAAAAATGTACAGTATCAATATAATATTTTTTATAATATCATATTTACTTATTTTTGGATTATTAGATTTACTTATAGCAAATTTTTATAAAAGAGAAATTAAACAAATAAAATAATGAAAGTATTAATATTTGGAGACATTTTTGGAAAAATAGGAAGATTATCTTTAATTAAAGAAATAGATAGTTTAAAAAAATTATATAAACCTGATTTTGTAGTGGTTAATTGAGAAAATATTACTTCAGGAAGATGACCTATAGAAAAACATATGAAAGATGTTCATGATATTTGAGTTGATTTATTTACATCTTGAGATCATTTTTTTGATAATGAAAAAAATCTAATACCTTATTTAGAAAGAAAAGATTGTAAACTTATTCGTCCAGCTAACTATTATGAATCAGAATATTATGATATACCAGGAAAAGGGTATAAAATAATACAAAATAATTGAAAAAAATTGTTGGTAATAAATTTATTGTCAGAAACTTTTATAAGAGATAATGTGTATAATCCTTTTTTAAAAGTAGATGCTATACTTAAAAAATTTGAAAAAATAAGTCAATGAAAAAAATGAAGATGATGTAAAAAAGTAGATGGTATAATTATAGATTTTCATAAAGAAGTTAGTTCAGAATGATATTTAATGCAAAATTTTTTAGATGGAAGAGTAAGTTTTATTTTTGGTACACACACTCATATTCAAACTAATGATGATAATATATCAGAATTATGAACTTGATTAATTTCAGATGTATGAATGATATGATCTAAAAATTCTATTATTGGTTCAAATTATGAAACATTAAAAAAAAGATTTTTAACAGGTATAAATAAGTGAAAAATTGAACAATCTTTAGACTTAAATTATATAATGAATGGAGTTATTATAGAAATAGATGAAAAAACACAAAAATGTATATCTATTGAAAAAATTAAAAAATCTGGTATATTAGAAAAAATTAAATAATTCTAAAAACTTTTTATGAAAAATATCTTACTAATAATATTAATATTACTTTTTATAGTATCATCTTTAATTTTAATATTAACATTAAAATATATTAATCCTTTTACAGCAAATATGGGAATTATTATATCAATGATTATTTCTTTTATTTTATCTATTTCTAGTGTACTATCACTAATTTTTTATTTTATCAAAAAAATTCATTATAGATGAGAAGTTTTAATTAATCATATAATTTCAAGTTTTAGACAAGCTTTTTTAATTTCACTTTTTTTTGTATGACTAATTATATTTTATAAAATAGGTGTTCCAATATATTTTTCTTGATTTTTACTTTTTATATTATTATTATTTTTTGAATTATTTATTCAAAATATATATAATTAAAAATAAAAATTTTTACTAAATATTAGCTTGAACTAATATTTTTTTTTTATATAATAAATGAAGAATATTATATAATTTAAAACAATTTGAATAACAAAGTTAGTATAATTATTGCTTTTTTCATAATATTTTTTTTAATCTTTTGATTAACAAGCATTTTTGCAGTGACAAATGAAATAAAATGACAAATGTTAAAAAATTTCAAAGAATCTCAGTATAGATTATTTTTTGAAAGTGAAAAACCTTTTTTAGATCAAGAATCTAAAGACATTTTTAATTCTTCAAAAAAATATAGAATATATAAATCAATAAAGGAAAAAGTAAAAGATAAAAGAGAATTTTTAGAAACTCAAAATATTAAAGTAATTAATAAAATAGATAATTTAGAAACTTCTGTCATTATTTTAAATAATGAAATTGAAGATATAAAACATGAAGTTTTAAAAATAAATAAATCAATAATTGATTTAAAAGGAAAAATAGAAACAAAAACACAAACTATAAAAATCTTAAAATCTAAAATAAAATCAAATAAAGAAATTTTATATAAATATATTGTACATTTATATAAAAAATGAAACTATGTTTTCAATGATTGAAAAATTGATAATTTAAAAACAATTTTCTTTTCTATAGAAGATATTTCTACAACTATTAATGAACTACATTTTAATTCCTTAATTAAAATAGCTTGAAAAAAAATAATTGACAAGCATAGAAAATATATTAATAATTTATATATTGAACAAATTACTTTGAAAAGTTCTGAAAGTGAAATAAAATCTTTAAGAAAACAATTAATAATAAAAAAAGCTTTAATAACACAAAAGAAAAATTTTAAAGATAAATTAATTAAAGTTAATAAAGGGAAACAACAATTGTTTCAAAATATGATAGAGACTAAAAAGGAAACTGAAAAAAGAGTTCAAATAAAAGAATTTGTAGCAAATATAGGTTTTAAAAAATGAAAAAAGAAGCTACTTGAAAAATTATGATGTAAATTTGTAGATTTTTGAGAAATTGATCCAGAAACAGTAAAATTGTCTGAAAGATGTATTAAATTAAATAAAATTTTATATTTAGAATCTCAAATAAAAGTATTTGATAAAGATGATGCTTGAAATATTTTACAATGGCCAGTTAAAGTGACAAAATGAATAAGTGCATATTATCATGATAAATGATATATGAAAATGTTTTGAGAAGATCATGATGCTTTAGATATTCCTTTAAAACAAGGAACTAAAATTATGGCTCCTGCAGATTGATATGTAATTCATATAGAAAAACCAGTTAAAAATTGATATTCATATTTAGCATTAAAACATTCTAATTGAATAATTACTGTTTATTGACATTTAAGTGAAATTTTAGTTAATGAATTAGATATTGTTAAAAAAGGAGAAATTTTTGCAAAAACTTGATGAATCCCTTGAACAGAATGAGCATGAACTTTGACAACTTGAGCACATTTACATTTTGAAGTATGGGAAGATAAATCTTTAAAAGATCCTTTAGAATATTTAAATATTTCAGAATTACAAATTGAGGAAATGCCTTCAATATATTTTGAAAAATATAAAAAAGATTACAAAGCAAGGACTTGAAAAATATTTACTTGAGTTTTAAAATCAAATATAAAAAGTAGAACATTTAAAATAAAATGAGATAATGAGATAGAAAGACAAAAATATTTTTTAAATAAATATTGAGTGGGTTCATTTAGAAATTGGTCACTTTGGGTAGAAGCATGACTAAATGCATCTATTGATCCAACATTTCTAATGTGTGTGTGATTAGCTGAAACATGATTATGAAAACATTTAAAAACAGCATATAATGTTTGAAATGTGGGTAATACTGATTCTGGAGCAACAAGAACTTTCCCCTCTCCAAGAGCTTGAGTAGCTGCTATGGCTAGAACATTTAATAATAGATATTTAGGTCAATATAATGAATTAAAATTACTTAGTAGATATTGAAATCTCAATCTTAAAAAACCAATTTATGCCTCTAGTCCTGTTAATTGGCATAATAATATTGTAACTTGTGTAAGTCATATTAAATGAAAATTTATTTCAAATGAATATAATTTTAGATTAAAAAAATAAAATCATTTTAAATTTATATAAATTGTTGCAATAAAAAAAGATATATGTTAATATTTAATTATATTATTCATTTATCTTTTTTTATGAAAAAAACACTGTTATATTTTATTATTTTTATACTTACTTTTACTAATGCTTTTGCTATAACTGATTGACAAAAAGAACTCAATCAAGCTAAAGAGAATACAAACAAATTATTAGAAATATTTAGTTTAGATATGCTTATAAATATAGTTTTTGCAATTTTTGCAATTCTTATAACAATTGTTATTTCTAAAATTGTAGATTTAAAAATTAAAAAATTTATTGAAAAATGATGAGAAGGAGAAAATAGGGAAGAATTATCTTGAGTAATAAGTAGAACAGCTAATATTTCAATATTAGCTATATGATTTACAGTTGTTTTAGGAATACTTGGTATTGATATGTGAATATTTTTATGATGATTATGATTTTGAATTTGATTTACTTTAAAAATATTTTTATCTAATTTTATAGCATGAATTATTATGGTGACACAATGAAGTTATCATAATTGAGATATTATTGAATTAAATTCTAGAATATGAAAAATAAGGAAAATTAATTCACTTTTTACAGAAGTAGAACAATTTGATGGAGTAGTCTTTTTTATACCAAATGTTAAATTTTTGGAAGAAGAAGTGAAAAACTTTAATATAAATGATAAAAGAAGAATAACTATTGAAATATGAGTTGAATATGAAACTGATATCGTTCAAGCAAAAAAAATAATGCTACAAGTAGTAAATAATTTTCCATACATTTTAAAAACTCCTAAATCAAATGTTTTTATAGATAAATTTGATGAGAATTGAATAAAATTAAATCTTCAATTTTGGATAAATAGTCAATGAAATATTTTTGAAACAAAATCTAATGTAACAGAAACTATAAATCTTGCATTTAAAAAATATTGAATTAAAATACCTTATAAACAAATTACATTAAGTAATAGATCTAATTTTAAAATAGATTTAAATAAATAAAAAAGATTTAATTTTATTAAAATTAAATCTTTTTTATTTATGCCTTTCTTTTTGAAAAGAAGAATACAATAAATCATATTATTAATGCTAAAAGAAGTAATAATACTTCTTTTGGTCAAGTTTGAATCTTTAAAGCTTCTGAGAAATCTCAAGAGATTTCTTTTTCTACTACTTTAGTATTATCTTCAGTATTTACAAATTTTTGTATTCAGATTGCTTTTACTGCAAAATATTCATATTTAACATCTTCTCACATCATATTTATTTCATATTTTTCTTTTTTTATTGTATCAATTAATTCTAATTCATTTCATTGTATTTTTTTATAGATTTCATATTTAATAGCATTTTCTACTTTATCCCAAGTTAATACAGATTTAGTTTTTAATTTTACAATTTTTAAATTTTTTATTTCTAATTTTAAGGGAGTTTTATTTTCTACAGTTTTTTCTATTTCAGCAGCTTTTAATTCAGGTTCAGCAGCTTTTAATTCAGGAATAACTATTAAAGTTAATTTTGCTTTTTCTGATATTTTGTTTCCAATTTCATTCTTTAATGTAACATTAATATTGTATTCTCATTCTTTTTTAGGAGCTAAAAATTCTCATTTATATATACCATCAGTATCTTCTTTTAAAAAATTTATAGAATCATCTATTATTATAGATACTTCTTCTAAATTTTTAGTAGCATATACTTCTGCTAAAAGTTTAGTTTTAATTTCCACATCTGTATTTGGAGTTATTTTAATTTTATTTAATATAGGAAGAGTTGAATCTGAAGTTAAAAGTATTTTTTTAGAAGTTCAAATTTCTTTTCCTTCAGAATTAAGAATATATGCTTGAATTACATTTTCTCAATTTTCTAAAGAATCAATTTCTTTTTCAAATAATCAATCTCTATTTGTAGTAGTTAAAGTTTCATCTTTATTATTTACAATAATTTTTATTTGATGATTTTTATTTGATCTTCCTGAAACTGTTATAGTTTTACTTCAAACAGTCAAATTGTTTTGTGGAGATAAAATTTCTATTTTTATATTTTGTTGTTTTTTTTCTTCAGTTACTTCAATTTCTGCAAATCATAAAATACTATCTGTTTGATCTGATAAATCATAAACATGAATATCATTTTTTCATTTTTTAGAAAATTTTATAGAATTTTCAAATTTTACAATACCTTCATCACTTTTAGAAAAAGTATAACTATTATCTTCAATAGAATTAGGAAATTGTGCTAATTTATCACTTTCTGAAAAAATTAATACACTACCTTCATAATCTTTAATAACTTCATCATTTTTATCTACAGCTTTTATAGTTAAATCAATAGGTTCTCAGACTGAGACTTTTTCAGGATTAACTATAACTTTAAAATGATGAATATCACTAGCCAAAGCAATACTAATATTTATAAAAAGAGCTATTGCTGTTAAAATTTTTAGAATTTTTAAAATCATAATAAAAAAAGTATAAGTAATTAAAATAATTACTTATACTATAAGACTTTTTTTTACTTTTGCACATTTTTTTTTCACTTTTTTTTAACGTTAAAAAACTATGATTCACAACCTATGCAAGAAATTTTTCT
>CAZSQW010000006.1:0-15298 GCA_964609055.1 uncultured Candidatus Peribacteria bacterium | reverse complement strand
AAAACTATAAACCTAACTGTGCTTTAATATCATTAATTTTATCTTCTTCTTCAGATTGTTTAGCTTTATTAGCTAATTCTGATTTGTATAAATCTCATAATTGAATCCATTCTGATTGTTGTTTTTTCAATAATTCTTTAATATCATCTGGATGTTCTTTAGCTAAATCTCTAAATTTAACTCTTTCTTCTGTAAAAACTTTAGTTAATTCATCCCATTGAAATTGACTTAAAGTTGGAGAAGCATCTACTACTCTCTTTTTTTCCATAGTATTTAAACTCAAAGAATGTTTTAGTAAATCTAAAAAATCTTGTGGAACAACAGTTACTTTTGGTGAATGTTTTTCTAATAATTCAAGAATTATTTTATCAACTTCTTTTTCATTTATAATTATATCTGTCATAAAAATTTTGATTATTTTATAATATGAGTAAATTATAAGCATATTTAAAATTTTGCAAAACTTTTTTTATAAATTAAAAAATATTACCAAATAATGTCAATTTTTAAAAGCAAATGAATAATAATAAAAATTAAAAAATTAGAAGAAAAAAATAATTTATATACTATAATTACTTCTGATTATTGAAAAATATTATGTAACAAAAAACTTAATTTAAGAGAAAAAACTCTTGATTTAGGTTATTTAATAAACTTTGAAATTGAGGTAAAATGATGAGTAAATATTCATAATATAAAAAATATTAAAATTTTAGAGGAATTTAATAGTCTTTGAGAAAAATATTCTACAATAGAAAATTTTTTAATTTTATTAAAAATTGTACACTTAAAATTACCTGAAAAATTAGTTAATATAGAAATTTTTAATACATTAGAAATAATTATAAGAAATAAAAAGATAAATTCTATAAAATTAATTTTATCTCAACTTAAAATATTAAATATTTTATGAATTCTAAATTTAGAAGATAAAAATTTAACTATTAAAAAAATTCTCCATTTTATTAATAAAAATAAAATAGAAAATGTTTTAAAATTAATATGAATTAATGAAACTTTAGAAACAGAATTAAAGAATATTGTAAAGAAATATTAAAATAAATAAAAAAACAAGGTGGCTTTAGCCCCTTGAAATCATCTTTATTAATAACCTACTCAATCTCTAATTCTCTCAAGCATCATCATATCAACCTCTGAAATTGATTTTGGCATTTTTGCTTCAATAGTAATTAATAAATTTCATTTTTTAACTCCCTCACTTTTACCAAATTCTTTTACTCTCATTTTAGTTCAAGGTTTGGTTTTTGCAGGAATTTTAATATTTTTAGTTTGTCCGTAAACTCCTCTCACTTCTATTGAACAACCTAAAATTAAATCAAAAATTGGAACTTCATAAGTTTTTGTAAAATCTAAACTTACAGGCTCTTTTTTTGGTTCTTCCCTTGCTTGATGTTGATTTCAAAATAAATCTTCCATATTAAAACTTTGAGATTGACTTCTTCATTTTCAACCTCACATTCCACCAAAAATATCTTCAAATCCTCAAAATCAACTTGCTCATCAACCACCTCAAAAAGGATTTCATCAAGTTCAAGAAGTTGAACCAAATGTATCATATTGCTGTTTCTTTTTAGGATTAGACAAAGTTTGATATGCTTCATTGACTTCTTTGAATTTTGCTTCTGCTGTTTTATCTCCCTTATTTTTATCAGGATGATATTGCATTGCTTTTTTTCTATATGCTTTTTTTATTTCACTTGCATTAGCTTTTTTTTCAATTCAAAGTGTATTATAAAAATCTTTATTCATTTTAAATTTGACTTTTAATAAATAATATTTATAAATATAGTACTTTACAAAAAATAATCTATAACTAAATTATTATGAAAAATAAAATAAAATATTTAATTTCTTCTATTCTATTAATTTTTATATTTTTTTCAAGTATTTCATTTACAAATGCTTCAAGGTGAAAATTAGATAAACTTTTAAATATAAAATTTTGAGTTGAACAAATTGAATACAAACTTTTAGAATTACCAAATAGGACTTTTACAAATACAAAAATTCAAGTTAAATATAATAAAATAAAAAAAATAAATAGAATTTTAACACAAAAATTTTATGAAGAATATGAAAAATGAAATATTGACTATTATACAACAAAATGAATTATAAAAAATCATAAATATTTTATTCACAATATTAATATGTTATTTACTTATTTTGAATTGAAAATAAAATATCCTAAAAATAAAAGTCTAAATAATTCAATAATTAATACTTATTCACAAATAAGAATTAATTATAATAGAATAAGTTTTTTATATAATAGAAGTCAAAAATAATTTTTTAAATATATTTATCACATATAAAGTGATGATGAATTATTGTTTTTGAATAAATTTTTTCATTATTATTAAATATTCTTTCACCTAATAAAAATAAACTCTCTTTTTATATCTTCAAATATTTTTTCATTACAAATTTTTTTAGCAAAGTCATAATTTTTATTATGTAAAGCTTCTCTTAAATTTGTAGATGAGATTAAATACTTTTTTCATTCATATTCTATAAAAGAGTTTTTTCTTGAATGTAAAACAAAATTAAATGTACAATTTGAAAAAATATTTTTATATTTTTTAAAAACTTTAAGTGCAGAATCTTTTTTAAAATCTCATCAGTACAAATTGATTTGATTAAAAGAGCTAAAATCATCTATTGAATTGATAATATTTTTTATATTTTCTATCCATTCTAAATCAGTTTTTTTATCTTGTATTTCTAAAAAAATAATATTTTTTTCTGTAAATATTTTTTTTAATATATTTTTTCTAACATTAAAATCTAATGGACTATTTTTAGAATAAATTAAATTAGTTCAGAGTAAAATAAGAACTTTTTTATTTTCTTTTAAAGCTCTTTTTATAATATTAATATGTCAAATATGAGGAGGATTAAGTCTTCATATAAATAATCATAAACTCATATTTTCTTTATTTTATATTTTCTAAAAGTTCATTTATAAATTCAAAATCTCAATCTCAAGTAATTATAATATCATATCTTTTTCTATATTCTCCTAATAATTTTTCTTCATTATCATTCAAAAATCATATTTTTATTAAATTTTTATAATCAAATCAATCAATCATATGATGGTCTCATAAACTATCTCACAATAATATTACATTTTTTCTATTTTTAATTTTAGAATAAATATCTTTATTATTATTATTTAATATAGTTTCAGATTTATTAAAACTATGAATAATTGGTTTTTTCCATCAAACTGCTTTTCAGTTTTTATCCCAAACAAAATTATTTGAAATAATTTCTATATTTTTTGAAAAAAGATTCTCTTTTTCAAAAAAATATTCAACCCAATAATGTCATAATCAACTTGCTGAAATAATAATTAATGGAACCTCATTTTTATTTAAAAAATTACAAAAAGTTTCTATTTTTCCTCTAAATTTTATAGTTCAAGAAAAAATTGCATTTTTAATTTTACTTTTAGTTAATCAAAATTTTATAAATAAATTAAAAGTACTTTTCCACCACTCTATCATAAATTTCTTTTTTTCTTCCAAACTTAAATCTGAATTATTCTCTATTGGATAATATTTTTCAAAGTTTTTTTGTTCTAATTCACAAAATTCTTCACTAAAACCTAATGGATTTTCTTTAAAAACAGAAATTAATTTTCACCTTTTATTTTCACTATTAGAAAAAGCCTTAGTCAAAGTTCTGTCAAAATCTGATAAAATATGAAGATTTTTTAAACCTTCATTTTTTATATTTTCTAATTTAATTAAAAAATCTTTTTTATTTGAATAAATTATATTTTTCATATTTTATTATTTTTAAACTTTAAATAACATTCAAATTACAATACAAATACTTACTCAGATAGCAATTAAAACATCTTTTTTACTAGGAATTTCTTTTAAAAGTAAATATCAGAAGATATATATAAAAACTAAATATAATAAACTTAAAAGTGAAGTTGTAACAACTCCTAAACTAGAATACATAGTCAAAACTAATAAAATTGAAAAAATCACTATTAAATTTGCTGAAAAAAGTAGTTTAGCATATTTTTTAGTTATTTTTTTTACTTCATTAAATTCTGATTTAACTAGTATCATAATAATAGAAATGATAATAATAAGTAAACTTTCTATGAAATAGAAAGTTATTGGTGAAACAATAGTAAGGAAATATAAAGCTACAAAAAGTTGTCCTGATTTAATAGTTGAAGAAAGTAAAACCATAAAACTATATTTATTCATTTTAAATTCTTTCCAGTCTATATTTGGAAGAATTACAATAAATGAAGCTATAATTGCTACTAAAAAAGTTATTAAGTTAGCTCTTTCACTAGCTATAAATATAAATCCTAATATTACAGGAAAAACTTGAAAAAGCATTGCAAAAGGTTGTAGAACTGAAACTTTTTCATTTGCATAAGCATTTCTTCTAAGGAAATATGTAATATAAATTCAAACAGTTGCAATAACAAATAAAAAGATATTTGTGTAACTTATTATATTTTCAGGTAAGTCAAATTTCATACTTTCTATATTTATAGAAAAAATAGAAATTATTAAAAGAATTATAATAATAAAAATTGCATGATTAGTCCTACTTATAAAAGTTTGCCAATTATTTCATACAGCTTTATTTTCAACAACTTTTTTAGATAATACCATTCCAAAGGCATTCATAAAAGATTGAAATATTCAAAGAATTATTCAAAACATATTTTTTATTTAAAGGTATATAAAAATCCTATCATAAACATAACTATAAAAGCTAATATTATTTGTTTTCTTTTGGGTTATCATTCAATATATAAGAATAATTCATAAAATTATATTCATATTTTTTATTTAAAAAATTCTTTTATACTCTCCCACAAAGTTAATTTTTTGGGTGGTTTTTTTTTGTTTTCTACTTTTTGTAAACTATTTTTTATATCAATATTATTTTCTTGAATTTTTATTAAATTTTTATCTAAAACTGCTATAAAACCTGAAAATAAATTCAATCACATACTTGAATCTGGATTTATTTGATTTGATAAAATAGTTAAAGCTGTAGATAGTTTTATTAAAGTTTGAAGCCTAACTATATCACTAGTTAATGATTTTTTATATTCATCTTTTGTTATTCTAAATTCTTGTGGTAAATATTTAGAAATATTATCATCATTCTCTATTTCATCTATTTTATCAAAAATTTCTTGTATTTCTTCAGCAGAAATACTATCAGATTCTACAATCTTTTCTATTAATTGTTTAGTAGATTCATCTAATTTTCACTCTTCTAATAATGTTTTTAATTTATTTAATTCTTTTTCAGAATTTTCAAAATTTTTAAATTTTTCTTTATTTTTATTTAAATCTAATTTTTTCTTTTTTTCAAAAGTTTTTTCTTTTTCTGATATTTTCTTCTTCTTTTTTTCTTCTTCCTTATATTTTCCTGATTCTATAGACATAATTATTTTTTATTTTTATAAAATATATTTTCATTTTTTTTCATCACTGATAACTTCTTTATCTTTAAAAGCTACTACTCTTTTTCACATTGAATCTACAATATTTTTATCATGAGTTGCAATAATTATAGTTTTTCAATCTTTATTCAAATCATCAAAAATTTTCATAATTTCTTTAGCTGTTTCTGGATCAAGATTACCAGTTGGTTCATCTCAAATAATTATTTCTGGATCATGAACCAAAGCTCTAGCAATAGAAATTCTTTGTTTTTCTCAACCTGAAATTTCATATGCAAATCTATCTTTTTTTACTAAAAGTCATACTTGTTCAAGAGCTTCTGGAACTTTTCTTCTAATAATTTCATCAGAATATCCACAAACTTCCATTGCAAAAGCAACATTTTCATAAATACTTTTTGATTCTAAAAGTTTATAATCTTGAAAAATAACTCAAATACTTCTTCTATATTCTTGTAAAACTTCCTCATTCATATTTTTATAAAGAGCTATTCCAGAGTCAAGAACTATATCTCATATCATTGGTTCTTTATCTCAAATTAATGACCTAATTAAAGTAGTTTTTCAACTTCAAGAATGTCCAATAAAAAAGACAAAATCACCAGATTCTATTTCTAAATTTATTTCTTTTAATACTATTTTATTTCCAAAAGCTAAAGTTAAATTTGATATTTTCATTTTTTATTTTAATTAAATATTTTTCATATTTCTATTATAATCAAAAACAAAAAAAACTAAAAGTTTAATTTTAGTTTTTTTATTTTGAATATTTTTTTGAAATAGGTTAAGGCTTAATTTAATTCTATCTGGTAAAAGTATCTAAATTTTTAGTGACATCTTCATAAAAATTTTCTTCTATATCATCTTTAAATTTTATATATAATTTATTTGAAATAATTCATTTTGAAAACATTTCTTCAATCACACTTTCTTCTAAAGAAAATATTGCTTTTTCTGCTAATTTAATATCTAATTTCAAGGAAGTCTTTGGATATTCTAAAATTATTTTATTATATTTAATACTAGCCTTTTCATATAATTTATTATAAAAAGATATTGAATCTTCAAATACATCTTTTCAAAATCATAAATTAAGTTTTGCTAAATTATCAAGTTCAAGTAAAACTTTTTTTATAATAATTATTTTAGCTCTATGTCTAATAAAAATTTCTGAAGGATAATTTTTTTCTGTATATCATTTTATAGCCATTTTTTGAAAAATATCATAATCATTTTTTCAACTTAATCTTAATTGATTTTTTCCAGAATATAATCTATCTATCTGTTTTTCTATTTTTCTTAAAATATATCTAAAATTTTTCTCTCATATTTCATTTCAAATAAATAATTCTTTTAAGAATTTTTTTTCTGCTCATAATGAATGTAAATTTACTCCTCTTTTTATAAGATTATCTTTATTTTTATTATGTTTTTTTAAAAATAATTTTAGATTTTTAGTAGATTCTTCTAATTTTCATTCATATTTATTTTTTAAATTTAAATATTCTTTTTTTATTAAAGTTCATTTTTCATACATATTATTAAGTTTTTTAATAACTTTAATAAGCATAAGTGTATTTCATTCAAAATATTCAAATTTTTCAAATTCATGTAATTTAGAAACATCTGTTTTTCTCATCAACCAAGGAATTGTTGTAGCCTTAATTAATAAAGTAAACATTATAGCTCATATTACTATAACTAATAAAAAATCTTTTATTGAATAATCATAAGGCCAATTTACTATTTCTTGAAAAGCTTGTATTTTTTCAAAACCATTTTGTCATTCTCAAGGAATAAGTAAAACCATCATTAAAGCAAGAGATCACCTTAAACTTCACCAAGATAATATATGCTGCCAATTTAATGGTATTTTTTCACCTAGTTTTAATTTATTTAAAATTCAAATTGGTAAATAAATACTTATTGCTCTAGCTATTGATACAACAATTATTACAACTATAATTGGTAAAATAAAATCTATTAAATTAATTGATAATTCTGAAACTATTAAACCAATTAATAAAAATACAATTGAATTAGAAACAAAAGCAAAAAATTCCCACATTTGTTCAACATGTTTTTCAACTTTTGCTGTAATTTTATATTTTCCATAATTTCACATAACAATTCAAGCAACTACTGTAGCAATTACACCTGATACTCATAAATATTCAATATGTAATCAATTATGTAAATAATGAGTAATTGCTTCTGCTAATAAAAATGTAATATGAGCCAAAATCATAGTTAACATTATCTCAACTGATTCTGCATTTTTAATTCTTCAAACAATTTTTGCAAAAATTACTCATATTGCTCATCAAAATAATGCTCATCAAATCATCATTGAAGCAAAAGATGAAAAACCTCATACAATAATATTAAAATCCACTGTTCAGCCTAACATTATAATTCATAATATAACAAAAAATAATGCTACAGCAGTTCAATCATTAAATAAACTTTCTCATTCAAAAAGCAAAGCTAATCTTCTAGGAGCTCAAATACTTTGAAAAATAGATAATACTGCAACAGGATCAGTAGCTGAAATTATTACTCAAAATAATAAAATAACAAGAAAAGGTATATGAAATCCTAATAATGGAAAAAGAAAATATAATAATCCTGCAATTATAACAGCAGATAATGAAACTCAAACAATTGATAACATTCCTATTGCTCTCCAATCTTTTACTATTTTTTTATAATCAATTTTATAACTTGCTTCAAAAAGAAGTGTAGGTAGAAAAATAAAGAATAAAACTTCTGGAGTTAATTTAAAATGATTTATAAATGAAAAAAACTCTATATGTGATAATGGTACTAATAAAAGTCCTACTATTACCAGCATTATAGTATAAGGCAAATTAAATCTTCTACTAAAAATAAATATGAAACTTGATATAAATAGTAAAACTAAAAAAGATAATGTTCAAGTTAAAAAAGAAACTTCCATAAAATAAAATTATATTCTAAAATATAAAAGTCATTTTAGCTTTTTTTTTTGAATTGCAATATATTTTTTAAGATTTTTTATAAAATAATTTTATTTAAAATAATTATTACTATTTTTTCTTTTTTCTTTCCTCATAAGCTTTTTTCTTGTCATCTTCTTTTTTCTTTTTAAAATCTGCTTTTTTATCTTCCCATTGTTTTTCTTGTTTTTCAATATCTGTTAACATTTTATTAATTTTTTGCTCTACTAGTTTTTTTGGTTTAGAATATTTTTCACGACTTACTGATAATATATTTTCATATCTTGTTTTAAAAATTCTATCATCTTTTTTATTTGGTGCAAAAGTTCAAGCTGAAAAAGTTTTTGTAGGCATTCAGTCTACTAATAATTTAGAATAAATATTATATTTTTTTATATTCATCAAATCATCTTCCATAATATCTCCTGAATATGCTTCTTTTAATAATTTTGCATCATTAGGCCCAACTTGAAAAGAAACTAAACTTCAAACATTTCAAAAAACAGCTCCTCTAACTTCTTCACTCATTTGGTCAATATATTGATTTGCCATTACTAGATTAAGTTTATATTTTCTAGCTTCTGATAAAATAGTAGCAAAAGAATCTGTTGCAAAATTTTGGAATTCATCTACATAAAGATAAAAATCTACTCTTTCTTTTTCAGGAATATCTGCTCTACTCATAGCATCCATTTGAAATTTTGTTACCATCATTGCTCAAAGAAGTGCTGAAGCATCTTCTCATATTTTTCATTTACTAAGATTTATAATAATGATTTTTTTATTATCCATTGCCCATCTAACTGAAAAAGTATTTTTAGGTTGTCATAAAATATTTCTTAAAATTGTTGAACTAAGAAATTGTCATACTTTATTTAAAATAGGTCCTGCTGCTTCTACTTTTTGATTTGGAGCCATTTTAGCATACTCTTGTTTCCAAAAATTTTTAACTACTGGATCAGTAATTTTATTAATAACTTTGTTTCTAAAAACTTCACTAGTAAGCATCAAAGGAATGGAAATCAAAGTTGTATTTGGATATTCTATCAAAGCCAAAATTGTATTTCTCAAAATATGTTCAAGTCTTGGTCCCCAAGAATCACCAAAAATTTTTTTAAAAATTCAAACTAATCCAGAAGCAACAAGAGGCCTTTGGTCTATTGAAATATTATCTAACATATTAAATGCTATTGGAGAATTAACATCTGATGGATCAAAAATAATAGTTTGATTAGTACGAGATTTTGGAATAAATCAAATAATATCTTCTGCTAAATCTCAATGTGGATCAATAACAGCTACTCATCTTCATTTTTTAATATCATCAATTATCATATTTTCCAAAAGTGTAGATTTTCACATACCTGTCTTTCAAATAATATACATATGCCTTCTTCTATCATTAGGCCCAATTCAAAATTCTAGATTTGTTCATCTAAAATTAGTAGTCCCAACTGGAGTCAAATCTGTTTCTTGTTTTTTATCTTTTGGTAGTAAAGGAAGATTAGCTGGTGATTCAAAATTTCTTGAATCTACCCAATTTATTTGAGGAGTTTTTACATAATTAGTAGGAAGATGAACCAATCCTGAAAGTTCTGAAGTATTTAAAATAAAACTATTTTTTTGTGAAATATTTCTTTTTTTAATATTTTCTCATCATTTATATAGAGATTTTAATTTGAAAGAATTTCATCAAAATCTTGCAAAAATACTTAATGTTGAAGCAATTTCTTTAATTGCCATTTTTCATTCAATATTATCATTTCCAGCATGAATAATATTAATTCATACTTCAAAACCTGAATTTGAAATTTTTTCAATAAATTTCATTGGCATTTCTACTGATTTTCAATCAATTTCTATTTCTTCAGATTTTTTTTGTAAGGGGTTAAAGCCATCTTGTTGATTTTTATTTTCATCTTTTATTTCAATTTTTTGTTTAGCTAAAAATATTGGAAATAATTTAGCTAAAAATATGAATGGATAAAATAAATATTTCAAATATATAAAATATTTAAATTTTTCATTTAATAAAATGTTTTTAAAAAATTGAGGATAATTTGAAGTTAAAATTTTAATAACTTCATCACTTCATTTTTTCCAAGATTTATTTTGAACTGGAACAAAATTTATTTGAATAGAATTAAGAGAATAATCTCCTGTTCTAGCCAAAGCTCAAGTAAGAGAAGAAAATGGGTCAACCATATCTTTTTGTCATTCTACTTGAATTTCAGTAAAAGTTTTTATTGGAAAAAGAAAATGCTTAGATTCTCAAACTTCACCAACTATTATCTTATCATTAGGAATTTTGGCTAAATAATCATCTACTTCATTCATTTCAACATCATTATAATGAGAAAAAATCTGATTTTTTAAAAAATTAGAATATTTTTTGGGACTAACAATATAAAATTTTATTCTATTTCATATTTTAGATATTTCCAAAGAGAAATTAGGTTGTTCAAAATCTTTTTTACCAAAAAATCACTTATGATAATCATCATAAGCTTGATGTAAAATAATTAAAATATGCTCAAAAACTCAAGGTCATTTTTCATTATTTCTATCTACTGTGATTTCTAGTACTTTTTTCATAATTTTATTATATCATTTTTAGAACAAAAATCAAACAAACTATTAAAAAAATTATCTTTTTATTTTTTTACTAAAAATTCAATGTAAACTGCAAGTTGTTCTAATTTCAAAATCATCTAAATCTGAAATATTATATTCTAAATAAGCAGGTTCTCAAGGTTTAAAAAATTCTTCATAAACTAAATCTCAATATTCATCAAATATTGCTATATTTCATAAAAAATGACTGTCCTCATTTGGATGAATAACTTCTATTTTTATTTCTCAATTATCTAATAATTTAATAATTGGTAAATGTTCTAACTCAATTCAAAAAACATTTGTTTCATTATCAAGACTATGAATATATGGAGTAATTTCTTGAAAATTTTCAGAACTTTCAAAACAACTTGGACAAACAAAATTCTCTCTAATATCATCAAGTTTAGTTCATTGTTCTATTCAATCTCATATTTCACCAATAATTTCATCATAAATATAGTTACAATTAATACATAAATGTTTCATTTTAATATAATTTATTTAATATTTTTATTTTTTAATATTTTAGTTATAATGAATAAAATTACAACTTTAATTAATATTATGGAAAAATATACCACTCAAGATAAAGAAAAATTTGATAAATTAATGTGAAATAAAGAAAGTGATTCAGAAATTGAAAAGAATT
Source organism: uncultured Candidatus Peribacteria bacterium (assembly GCA_964609055.1). Taxonomy (GTDB): domain Bacteria; phylum Patescibacteriota; class Gracilibacteria; order BD1-5; family UBA6164; genus CALLPO01. The sequence continues at coordinate 3,573 of CAZSQW010000006.1, read as the reverse complement.
TTTATAAAAAAACTGAAAAATATATTAAATTTATAAAATGGATTCCTGGAATTAAAATGATTGGAATATGAAATTCTATTTCTATGAATTCTGCTACAAAAAATTCAGATATTGATTTATTAATAGTTACTGATAACAATAAAATGTGGTTAGTTAGAATATTAGTGACATTAATTTTTCAAATATTATGAGTTAGAAAAACTTCTAAAAAACATTCTTGAAGATTTTGTTTAAGTTTTTTTTGTACACTTAAATGACTAAATTTTTGAAAATTTAAATTAGAAAAAGATCCCTATTTATATTTTTGGATACTTTATTTTAAACCAATTTTAGATTTTAAATGTACATATAATATTTTTTTAGAAAAAAATAATTGGGCAAACTTTTCTAATTTTGAAAATATTTTTAGAAAGAATAAAGAATATATTAAATATTATAAACAACCACAAATATATAATTTTTTAAATATATGAGAAATTTTAAATAAAATATTTAAAAAAATATTTTTACCAAAAACTTTAAAATCTTATAAAAAAAATAATAAATCATATTGAATAATCATTAATGATAACTTATTAAAATTTCATAATTGAGATATTAGAAAAGAAATAGCAAAAAAAATGTGATAAATCACATTTTTTTTAAACTTTTCTAATTTCTACTTTACCTATAACTCAGTCATTCACTTCTAACACTTTTATTTTTAATTGTTTATTTCATTTTTCTGATTTAATCTTTAATTTAATTATTTCTTCTTTTTTTGGAAATCTTTCTAAGATATCTGTTAAAACATAACTCAAAGTTTCTCAATCAAATTTATCTTCACTCCAACCTAAATCTGTACATTCCAAATTAAATAAAGACATAGCATCTTCTATTCAAATATCAGAATCCACCTCATAAATATTTGTACCTTTATTTCGTATTTCTTCAATTTCTTTATCTGTTTCATCTCTTATTTCTCCAAAAATTTCTTCAATAACATCTTCTAAAGTAGCAATACCAGCTACTCAACCATATTCATCTAAAACTACAGCCATTACTTTATGATTTTTTTGAAAATCTGCTAATAAATTATCAATTGGTTGATTTAAAGGAACTAACATTGGTTTTACTAGATTTAATTCAGAAAGTTTTTTTGTTTTATCTTTAACTGTAATTAAATCTCTAACTGTTAGAATATTTACAATTTTATCAATAGTTTCTTTATAAACTGGTATTCTACTATGAGTATGTTTTAAATAATAATTAATAGCTTTTTCTACTGTAGTATTATTTTCAAGAGCTTCTAATTTCACTCTTGGAGTCATAATTTCTTCTACAGTAATATCTCAAAATTCTAAAACATTTTTTAAATGCTTATGTTGTTTATGTTCTAAACCTCAAGTATTTTTTCACATATCTATAAATGCTTCTACTTCACATTCACTTACTTTTTCTTGTTTTGTTTTTCAAGTAAGAAATTGAATTAATTTTTCAAATAAATAAACTATTGGAAACAAAACAAACATTAAAAATTTATATATTTTTGAAACTAATAATGATATTTTTTCTGCATTTTTTGTAGCAAAACTTTTTGGTGCAATTTCACCAAATATAAGTAATAACAAAGTAATTAGTCAAGTAGATATTCAAATAGCTAAACTTGCTTCCATTCAAGAATTTTTAGCTAAATTAGTAGCTATAACTGTGGCAAAAGCAGCAGTAAAAGTATTAACTAAATTATTTCAAATTAAAATAGTAATAAGTAATTTATCACTTCTATTTTTTATATATTGTAATTCTTTTGCTCAAAATTTTCATTCTTTAAGCAAAGCATCTACTTTATGTTTAGGTAAACTCATTAAAGCTATTTCTGTACCTGAAAAAAATCAAGAGAGTATAAATAATATAATAAATGTAAATATAGTTATAAGATCCATTTCTTTTTTTAATAAATAATTTTTTTTATATTAACTACTTTTTTCTTTTTGTAAAAAGATTTTTTAATTTTCAATTTTCAATTTTTTCTTTATTTTTTCAAATATTTTCATTAAAATCTTTTAATAATCATACTGAAAAATAAAATAAACTTATTCATATTAATAGTCCTGCTAAACCTAGAAAATGCTCTGATATTAATAAAATAATAAAAGTTAAACTCATAGGAACTTTTAAATAACTTGAAACTATTTTTGGATTAAGGTAATATGCTTCTAACATAGTTGTAAATAAAATCATAGAAATAACTAATATAGATGCATCAATTCCTCAATTTATATATGCAATCAATGTAAGTGGTATAGCAGAAAGCCACATTCCTAAAATTGGTATGAATCATAATACAAAAACTACTAAAGCCATAGTTAATATATATGGGAAATTCCCAAAAAATAATCCTATTATATAAAAACCTGATATTGTTATAATCATATTAAAAAATGCAATTGTTCATTGGGCTTTTAATATTAATCAAAAACTTTTAACACCTTTATCAAGTAATAAATCATATTCTGTATACAAAAAACCAAAATTAGAATCTTTTATTTTAAATAAATATTTAGACAAATGTTTCCTATCTAAAATAAATATGAAACTTAAAATTAATGCTAAAATAATTTTTAAAATTGAACTTCAAAATGCACTTAAAAAATTAATAAATTGTTCTCCCAAAGAAGTAATATCTATATTTTGTCAAAAATTTTCTATATATTTTGTTATTTTTAGGTTATCTTCTGGATCTATTATTATTAATTTTTGCAATATTGTTTCTTTAAAATCATTTATAGCAACAATAATTTTAACAGAACCTGATTTGTCATTTAATTCTGGTTCAACAATATATGAATTTTGTTTATTTTCTATATTATTTATAATAGAAAATTCATTTGTAATTGAATTCACTTCATTCTTAATTGTAGGTATAATATTTGAAAATATATATATTATTAATCATATAAATAAAATATATTCTATAATAATTAATAGCCAAAGAGGTACTTTTTTAGTAAATTTTAAAAATCAAAATTGTTTTGATAAAACTGAAAGCTTTGATTTTAAAAATTTAGCCGTACTTAAAAAGAAAAATGCAAATAGAAAAGTTAGTAAAAATAAACCTAAAAAATCTATAAAAATAAAAATTAACAATATCAATAATATATAAGCTGCTATTTTTTGAAATGCCTTTTTATTAAAAATTAATTTTAACATTTTAGTAAATTCTCCCATTTTTTTTGAATTTTAATTATAAAAAAACCTATAATTATATATTATAGATTTTTTGTTTTTTTGCAATATTGGGTTTAGGATTTTTTAAATTAAACCAATTTTTGTAGCTGCATGCCAAGGTCTCCAAGAATTTCGAGCTTCTTTAAAAATCTTAGCAGCAACTCTTACATTAATGTCTGGATCAAAAATATTTTCTCATATATATTTATCTCGATGATAATAATCATTAATTTGAAATAATCATCTATCAGTAGAATGATGCCTGCCTCTATTAACATTTACTGCATTTTTATTATAAGACCTTTCCCCATAACAAGTTAATAAGGCATTTTCAAATTCTTTTTCTGGCATATATATTCTTACTAA
>CAZSQW010000005.1:2101-15415 GCA_964609055.1 uncultured Candidatus Peribacteria bacterium | reverse complement strand
AGTACACTTATTTTTTATTTCATCAAATAACTTCAATTTATATTATATAATAATTCACCTACTTTTTTATTATTTTTATTTTTTAAAATTAATAAAATATTTTCTTTTTTATAACTATATTCTATTATAAAATTATCATTATTATAATCTATTCTTCCATCTGGAAAAATAGTAAAATATTTTTCTAATGGATCTCATTTTTTATGAATAACTACTGTTCAAGCAGAATATTTAGCTCATTGAGGAATTTTATAATATCCTACTGATTCAACTTTTTGAAGATATAATCCTATTTCCTCTTCAAATATTTCAAAATTATCCATTAATCAAATATTTTGATTTTGGTTTAATCTAATATATTGAGAATATATTTCTGTATTATCTAACTTTTTAATAATGAATTTTGGGAAAAGAAGATTATTTTTTTCAATTACTACTTTATAATTAGATTTATTTATTTTTATTTTTCAAGTATTTTCATTAATAAAAGATACATCTCATATAGAATCTTTTAATACTAATCAACCAGAATTTTCATTATAATTATAATTAAAAATAAATATTCATTCATCTATACTATTTACTTTTATTTTAGCATCTTTAGTTTCTAGTCTTTTCAATTGACCTGCTCTAACTCTATATATATTAATTGGTTTAGAGGATAGTTGTTCACTCACAACTCATTTTATTATATTTTTAGAATGATTTGTTATTTTAGGAATTGGAGAATATACTTCAAAACCTAATTTATGATTAGATTTATTTCAATTATTATCTTCTAATATGATAGAAATTTTTTTCTTAAATAGTTTCTCAAATTTAGAAAAATGTATTTTTATATTATTATTTGTTTTAATAATATTTATTTTAGAATTATGTCATTCCAAATCTACTTTAATTGATTTAATATTCTCTAATCAAGAATTTTCATAAATAGAAGAAGATAAATCAATAGTTTTAGAATGATATACAGGTATTCTAATTACTCCATTAGAAGCTCAAATAATTTCAGAAACATTTAATTCTGGAGGTAAAATATCAGATTCAATTTGTGGTGAAAATAATACTTGTCTTGAATGAGTTCAAATAGTTTTTCATTTAATTGCATATATTTTTCAATAAAAGAAATCATTATATGAATCCACTCTAATTAAATAATCTGAACTTTTATTTCATAAATCATAGTAAATATAAGATGAAACATCTTTAAAATTAATAGATTTTTTTAATTTATTTCAAGAGTATTTAATATCAATATGTGATTTAGATCTAATTAATTTATTTTTTAAGTCTGGAATAACTGTAAAGCTACTTTTATTAAAAAGTGGTAAACCTATATATTTTTTTATTTCATTTCAGATTAAATCAATATTTACCGCTCATTTTGAATAAATTTTTCATCCATTAACACTTATTATTACTATATTTTCTTTATGATTAAATGAACTATTTTCAGGAATTATTTTTTCTATAATTGAATTACTATTATTTCAAATATAATATATTATATGAGAAGATTTATTTCAAGTATATATTTTAGTAGAGCTTGAAACATTAATTTTATTATTTGCTGATAAACTATTTGTCATATCTATCATTTCAACTGTATTCAAATTAACTGCTGGAATTTCTCATACAAAATTAATATATGCTCTATGTGGTTTTATTCAATAATTTTTTTCATTTCTTTCTACAAATGCATCAATAATATTTTTTCATATTCAATCTTCTATATTTTTATTTACAGCTTTATCAATAATATTATAGTATTCTACTCTAAAATGTGAAATATTATCATCAGTAGGTGCTTGAAAAGAAAGATTCAATATTAAATTATCTGTATTAACCTCCTTAAATCAATTAATAGCTTCTATAAAATTTCATTTAAAATATTTATTTTTTGAAATATCTAAAACATATATTCCTTTAGAAGAAGTTTCTTTTTCATTTTTAGTTTTTAAATTTTCTTTTAAATATAATTCTCCATTTACAAAATATAATAGATCTAAATCTCAATCATTATCACTATCTATTGTAGAATATTTTTCATCTCAAGTTAATTCATCCATATAATTAAATAATCTATAACTTTTGTCATTTTCTACAATATATATTCATTTATAGTTATAACTAAAATCTGAATTATTCTTTTGTTGACAAGAATTTTGTCCATTAGCACTTAGAATTTCACTTCAAACAGTAGAAGATAATAAATGATTATTATTTGATGTTTTATAATTATTTAATCATCATCTTACCTTTGTTAAAATATTTTTAGATTTTGTTCTAATTTCTTTTATTTCATTGTCTACTCATCAATTAATTAAATTTTTTGCTGCAAATAAAAAATTATCATTATATTTTTTAAGACTTTTTTCATAATTAACAAAATCTTTATTTCATAATTCTCAAGATATTTGAGTAAATAAATTTGTATTTCAAATATCTTTTAAGCTCTTTTTAAGTTCTTTATTTTTTTTAATTTCATTAATTAAAATATGCCTGAAAAGCCCAAATTTTTCTGAATTATTTTTTTGTAAATTTGCTATTAATAAATTTTCTTTAGAATATGTATAATTTGAAGCAAATTCCCAAACTTTTTTTATTTCATCTATTTTTTTATTATTCATACTAGTAAATTCTTTATCTGCTAAAGATTTATTTACTAATATTAAGAATTCATCACTACTAACTAAATTATCTTTTTTAGAGTTTAAAATTCACAATTCTTTTTTAATATCTATTGAATATTCACTAAAATCTAGATTATCTAATCATTTTGTTTTAAAATCATTTACAAAATCATTAGTTCATTTATTAATAGGTTCTAAAGCAGTATTTATCATATCAACTAAAAAACTTGTATCTGTTTCTAAATTAACAAATGTAGATACTTTTATAGCATCAATATATGGCATATCAAATTGAGGCATACTAATATCAATAAAATCTGTTGGCATATAACCATTTCTTTCTGTTAAAAATGCAATATGATCTCAAGCTCTCCATTCAGGAACAAAAGGTAAACTTTTAAGTAAACACATAGCTTTAGTCACAAGTTTTAATATTTTTAAAACTCATTTTAGTTCACTAAATATTTCTGGAAGCTGTGGAGCTGGTGGTAAATCAGGTAAAGTAATTGTAGGAAGAGAAGGTAAATCTGGTAATTCAGGTAATTCATATTTTGGTAAAAGTGGCATATCTGGTAATTTTAACTTTAAATCAATATTAGCCGTTGGTAAAATTAATTTTGGTAAAGTTGGCAAAGTTATAATTCTTTTAGTTATATTAAAATCTGGCATTTCTACTGTAATTCCCATTCTAATATTATGTAAATCTAAAATTATATCTGGCCATTTAGGAAATTTAATTATTGGAAATTTAGGTAAAATCATACTGATAAGTTTAAATTGGAATTCCATCAAATCTCATCTTTCATTTTTACATTCTTTACATTCTGCATCAAAATCTATAAAAATATCTATCAATGCCTGCCAAGATTTAAGTATAGATTTTATAAGAATAAATGTTTTTACCCAAGTTTTGAATATTTTTCAATTTCTTCATATCCAACCACTTGTGATTTCAGAAATATTTTCAACATTACACATTACTTGTTCTATCCAAACTTCTTTTTTATTAAGAAGATTAGCTAATTTTCTTGGAAATTCTTTATATTCTTCAAGAGTTTCTATATTTTGATTTAAAGTAGAAATTAATTTAGAAACATCAACTGCTGCACTACCAGATATTTTACTAGCATTAAATTCATTTTCCCATTGTTTTTTAGTTAATTTAAAGTCAAGTATTATTTTATCCAAAGTATTCTCATCTATCCAAGGAATATCTAAATTTACTCTCTTAGGTTTAATATTAATGAGAGGTAAATTTCATAAAAATTGATAAGCTGAATCAATACCAGAATTTATTGAAATATTTTTTTCTTCCATTAAAATTTCTCATTGTTTAGAAAAATGTTCAGACCAATCTGTATCAAATATTCCAGAAAAATCTGGTAAAATAATACTTAAAGTTGGAAAAGTTGTTAATTTATTAACTATTTCTTCTATTTGAGCATCAACCCATCACATTAAAAAATTAGGAAATCCTGATATTTTAGTTTGTTGTATTTCTAATATATCTTCAAAAGGTTCTTCTAATCCATCTGGAAGATTAAGACTACTTTTTAATTTATCTGCTTCCACTTCTTTTCAACCAATTGAAAATAATGGAGTTTGTCAAAATTGTCAACTTGAAACAGAACCTCAAATTGTAGAAGAAAACTTTTTTATCATTTTTTTATAATCTTTTTCAAAATCTTCATCAAAATATCATCAATTATTTTTGATATTATAATATTTTTTAAGAAAATCTTTATCCATATTACCAAAAGTTTTCTTTTTTGAATATCCACAATTTCAGTTAATAACACCAAATCAAGCATTTCATCAAAAATAATCTGCTTGACCTATAGATTCTGGATCTCATTCACTTCAATCTGCACTACACATAGCTAATGGTTTAGCTGTCACTATACAATTTCCTCATGGCATCAAAGGACTAAGACCAGGTGGTGGAGTTATAGATCAAATAACAGAAGCTGGTCAACCAAAACAAACAGCTGTACCTTGTCATCAAGTTAAAGTAGGAGTCCAAAAAATTCTCACAAAATTTGTAGGGGAATTTACACCTAAATATCAACCTGCTCAAAAAGTTCATCCACAAACTCATCAAGGAAAGCTAAATGGAGAAATAGGCCACACTGCAGGAACAGGAGCACAAAATGGTCAAGAAAGACCTGTTAATGCTGAAAAAACAGGTATTCATTCTGCTACTTTTAATCAATCTCATATAGGATAACCAAAAAGAGTTGGATCTTGTCAAGGAGCTAAAGGAGCCCAATTAAGAGGAGTAGTAATACATCATCATCATCAAAAACCACAATTAAATCAATCAATAATTTCATCTATTTTTTCAACTTGTTCATCACTCCATTTATTAAGTTGATCTAATTTTTTTAAAGGATCTATATTTTCTAAATATTCTTTTCAATCTACTTTGTTTTTATTTTCATTTGCTATTTTTGTTTTTTGTTCTATAGACATTTTATCAATATCTTTAAATTTTTCTTTAATATTAGGATCAATTCATTCTGGTAATTTAAGTTTATTTTCATTACAAATTGGTGCTCTATTAACTAAATCACTATATTTTCTAACAATTAAATTATCTGAATTATATATTTGTATATTTTCTGAACAATTTTTATTATCTTTAGCTATAATTATATCTCAATATTTATCTTCCCCATAAACTCCTGAATTTTCAAATAATCCAACTCTTATATTTCAAAAAGTTAAATTAGGAGTTATTAAATTATATTTAATAACTGTTTTTTCATTTGGAGATAAAGTTATTTCATCTATTAGTATATCATATCAAGCAGGGGCAATTTTTTGTTTTCATTTAGTTATATTTATTTTATCTTTTGTTAAAGAAAAAGGTTTTGATATATTATCTATAAAAACAATATTACTTTTAGTAGATTCAGAAATATTTTTTATTATTATTTCTACATTTACAATATCTCAAGGCTTTAAAGTATTTCAATTTTTATCTGTAAATGTTTTTGTTACTGATATTCAAGATATTTCTGAATAATCACTTTTTATAAAAGTTCTTTTAGGAATACTATTATTTTTAGAATTTCATTTTCAATAAGGTATTTGTAAATATAATTGTCTATTAATCAAATCTTCATTTATAATAGAATTCTTTTTTATTGGTTCTGGTATTTGTGATTTTTGATATAATCAATCAAAATAAATAAATCCTCAATTCTTTCTAGTTTCTGAACTAAGACTAACACCAAAACCTCATCATATAAATTTTTTAGTAAATAATGGAGAAAAATTAGTTCCTCAACCATAAAAAATATTAATATCTCAATTATCATCAAGAGTAATAATATCTGTTTTTCAATCATTATCCATATCAAAAGATTCAACTTGAACAATTTCTCATTTCAGAGCTGAAAATTGTTTTTCAAGAGAAAATCTTTTAAAATCTTTAAAATTATTATTTAATATTGAAGGAATTCATTTATTATTTACAAAAAAGATATCATCATATCAATCTCAAGTAAAATCACCTGTATGAACAAAAGTTTTTAGTCATGAATCTGCTATATAAGCTAAATTTCATTTGTCTAAAAATCATTCTCAATAAAGTTTATTCTCTAATAATTTTAAAAATCCATTATTTTTTACAAGCAAAATATCTTCTTTTCAATCATTATCATAATCAAAAACATTATATTTAGAAATATTATCATCATTTGTAATTTTTTTTCAAATAGTTGAATCAAAACTTCTAATATCAGAATTTTTATTTTTTTTCAATGAAACAACAGGATCACCTAAATTAATTAAACCTATACTTTGATAATCTTTTACTGAGTCTCAAATATTTCTCCCACTTGCAAAAGATAATAAAAATTTATTATTTTCTCTCCAACCTAAATGTCCTTTTTTCTCAAAATTTTCTAATCCATAAAGATTAGTTTTTGCAAAACTATTAAGTGCACTTAAATTTCAAAAAGGATCTTTATAAAAGATATTAACATTTCAATCCATTCAATTATGAATTCAATAATCCCCAGAAAAGATTTTAATATCTAAATCATCTATACTTTCTATTTGATCTTTTTTATATGTTATTTTTCATACATTAATATTCAATGCTTTATTAAATATATTAATATATTTTTTATTATTTTTATCTGTTCCATAAATTAATTCAATATCTTGTGATAAATCTCAAGTAGATGATATATTCTTAACTTCTCAACTACCTGAAACATTAACTATATTTAAAAATTTTCAAGGATTTGCAATTAAAGATGTAACTGCTAAACTTCTATTATTTTTATTAAAAAGCAAAGAAGATGCTAAATAATCTTTTTGAGTAATATCTCAATATGCAGCTCACAGAAGCACTGTATATAAAGCATTATATTTTTTTTCACTAAATACAGCTTTGTCCCAGAAAAAATATGTTTGAATTTTTCCTGATTTCTCTCCAACTCAATTAATTGTTTTATCTCATAATTTAAAAGAATTTTGTGAAAGATTAGGAATAGTAGAAACTTTAAAATATGCTGTTCAAGGAGATGAAGTAGCATTTAATTCAAAAGTTGCAATTCAATTATTAATTGTTTTGATATTATTGCCATTATTATCTATGACTTTTTTATATTTTTCACTAATATCAAATTTTACTTTTGTAGAATTATCATTAAAAACAGTATTATTAAAAACATCTTTTAATTCAATTCTTAAAAGTGCCTTAGAATCATTTGAAGCTTTTAATTTATTTTTACTAAGTATTAAATTTAATTTAATTGGTATTTCTGGAAGTATTGTAATTAAATCTTTTTTTATTTCCCTTGTACCTTCTATTTTTAACTCTACAGGAATTTCTTTTCCTGCTAAAATATTAGTTTTAAAAATAATGTCTGCTTCTCCTTTTACTACATTTACATAGTTTTTTACAGATTTTCAATAAGATTTATTTATAACAAAATAAAGTTTTGTATTTAAATTTTTTAATACATTTCAAGTATTATCTTTGAATATTGCTTTTAAATTATATTCTTTATTTCAAACTTTTATTTCACTTGTTTTTTCAAGAGATATTTTAATATTATTAATAATTTGAATATTTTTTTCATAATTAATAATTTCCTTATCTTCTTTTTTTACAATTATTTTAATTTTTCAAACTCAAGAACTATTATGAGCCTTTATTCTAAATCACTTATATCATTCAAAAACATTAATTTCTTTTTTAGTTAATATTTCTGATTCATTTATAGGAAAACCAAAATGTCAATTACTTTCTAAAAATATTTTATAAGCTGTTCAATTAGCTATATTATCATATTTATCTTTTAAAATAATTATATTTGAAGTTATATCTCAGTTTGTTTCTAAAACTGTTGTTCCTAAATTTAAATCCACTTTACTAGCAATTTCTGGTAAAACATTTATTGTTTGAGTAGTTTTTTCTCAATATTTACTAGTAATTATTATTTTGTAGCTTCAAGATTTTTTCAAAGATACAAGAGGATGAAATTCTTTTAAATTACTTTCTATAATATTAAAATCTTCAACTATTTTTTCTCAATCTTTAATAATTGATACTTTTAATGGATAATTTAATTTTATTTGTTTGTTTTTATCTGTATAGTGATTCAAAGAAATTACTAATTTTTCTCTTGAATTAGAATTAGGAGATATTATAGGTGCTACTTCTTTATAAGAAGTTTTATTTAAATCAATTAAATAAATATTTTTATGTTCACTTGCAATAATTCAATTATTTCAACTTTTTATTTCTGCATTATCTCATACTACCAAAAATTTATTAGAAAAAAATACCTCTTTTCTAATTTTTACTTTTATTGTTTCAGATTTTATAGTTTTTACTATTTTTTTATCTTTATCTAAAATATCTATTTCAGCTATTATATAATAATTTGCCTCCTTACCTTTTGAATTAAAATTATATTTAGCAACTCCTTTTCTCACTGAAATACTTGAATCTTTAAAAGAAATATATTTCTTTTTATTTTTTTGAGATAATTCATTTAAAGAATTTATATCAAATACAACTTGAATATTATTATTATTTAATTCTTTAGATTCATCTTTTTTAGCCTCTATTTTTATTAATTTAAATTTTGTTTTTAAATTATTTAAATCTTTAAATAATTTACCAGAATCACTTAAAACTCTTGCTTCTAATCAAATACTTTTATTGATATAAACTTTGTCAGCAGATGAAACTAGTTCAATTTTAGCTTTATTAAGTTCATTTTCTATACAATCTTCAACTCCATTATTATTATCATCAACTTTACAAACATATTCTCATTTTTCATTTTTATCATTTTCTTTCTTTTTTTCATCATCAAGAAAAAGTGTTTCAGGAGAACATTTACTAGCACTAATAAAATTTTCTACTTTTAATTCATCCAGCCAACAAGCTACAGCTGATGGCCATTCAAAGATAGTGACTCATCCAGGTGGAGAACATTTAGAATTTCAATCCTCATTTGAATATCAGCTAGAATTTAATCAAAAAGTTAATAAATTAGCATTTAAATTAGCATTTAATGAATCTAAATTAGCAAAAGGATTTTCTCATTTACCCTCAGGATCTAATTTAATATACATATTTTGAGAATCTCAAGGAGCTCATAAATATGCTATTTCATATATTTTTTTATTTTTAGGAAGAAAAAACTTATTTTTACTTTCTGTTTGATCTGATAAATAATTAGTAAAAACAAATTGGTATTTTTGACCTACACTACTTAAATTATTCCATAATAAAGCAAAAACTAAACTATCATAATAAGAAATTTCTTTTTTTTCACCAAATAAATCTATTTCTTTAGAAGGTTGATTTTTTATAAATTGTAATAAATCTATATCTGAATTTGGATATTTAGCTATTTTTAAATATGTATTATAAATAGCTAAATCATTTCCAGATAAAGTTGATGGATTATTATTTTTTATTAAATCATTAATTTCTGTAGATTTTTTATTTAAAATTTTATCTAATTCTATAGATATAATTCTTAATTGAGATTCAAAATTATCTACTCCAGATATTTTTTTATTAAGTCTAAATAAATAAGGATATTCAATTTTTGAATGATTTCATTTTGCTGAAATAAAATCTATATATCTATTTTTATCAATTCATAAATTAGGAGTAATTTTACTTTTTAATTGAATATTTAGTTCTTCAAAAGTTGGAGAAATATGTTTTATATAAGAAGGAATTGTTTTGAAATAATGCTTTTCTATATTACAAATAGCAGTACTAGTTTCTGCATCATATGTATCATACCTTTGAGTATTTTCTTTTATTTTACCACCATTAATAAATAATGAATATTTTATACTTCCACAAGCTTTTCAATCTTCAATTGAACTGTATAGATTTTTAAAATTTTTATTAGAAGCATATTTTATATTATTTGTATCACAGCTCCATCATTTTTTTGATTTTCAATTGATTGGTAAGGTATATGAATTAGAACAATAATAATCATCAGATATATAATTATTCTTCATCTCTTCCTTATAAGAAAGCAAAAAATTATTATTTAGACAATCAAGTGGACTAGGGACTTTAGAATTATTTTTTTCTTTTAAAGAACCTACTACATCAAAAAGTGGTTCTATTGCTCAATTAACATCATGTGAAGCTAAAGATAAAATTCATTTTTTTGCTTTTTCTTGATCTAAATTAACAGGAGAATTACCTCACCAATACCCTTTAGTTTTTCATTTTGAACAAATTCACATATCACTATTAACAAGATTTAAATTTAATCATCTATTAGCTTGAACTAGCTGTCAATGAGAATTATTAGAACCTAAATAAATACTACATTCTTTTGCAGAAGTAATATTTCTAGCTTGTTTTCAAAATAATATATTTTCATAATGTTTAGGACAAGATATAGATGAACCTAATCAAAAAGTATGTGAATTTTCTTTTTCAATATTAGTTGGAATTGCTATTTTTCTAGATAATCATTTATTTATTACAATATCATTTATTTCTTCCTCTATTGTTTTATTTACTCATTTTAAAATATTATCTCACACTTCATCAAGAATTGAAATTAAATGAGGTATTGTGTCTATATTTACATTATTTCAAGAGAAACTATATCTTCAAGCATTATTTACATCTTTTCTAAATTCTCATATTTTAGAAGAATTAAGTACTTCAATATATTTTTTACCTACTTTTTCAATTATATGCTTAAGAAGTATATCAGGAGATAAACTTATATCAGGTTCATTAGAAGTAGTGGAAAAATCAAAAGTATTATCAACTTGCCCTATTAAACTAAGTATTTTGTCATTAGAATCTACTAAAACAGCATCTTTTATTTTATCAGCTAAATCTTTAGAATATCTTTTATAAACAATATCTTCTTTATTTTCCATATAAGCTTTATATCCTAGATATTTTGAATAACTAAGACCTTGTTGCTCTCTAAATTGATCAAAATAAAAAACATATGGTTTATATGAAGATGGATTTTTTTCTTCTGTTTTTCAATTAATAATTATATTTTTTGATTTAAATTTTCAAGTTCCTTGATAGAAATTATGATTTTTATCAAAATAATCATTAATTGCAACTATATTTCATTCTTTAGTTCAAGTATTTGGACTAATTATTCAATGCCATATTTCTGGTTTAACACCTGAAATACTATTCTTATTTTCTTTGTATTTTTTAGTTTTATGATCATATATAAAAGATTTATCTATAAAATCTACATAAGGAAGTATAGATTTAGTTAATTCTTTATTTTTATAAATAACAGGAGTAGGTATAGACCCTACAATAACTGTACCAATTAATTTTGATTCAAATTCAATAGAATCTTTCACTCATTTATAACCCTCATAATATAAATTTTCATTCAAAGAGGCTATTTGAAAAGCTGTAGAATCTTTAGGTGTAGGAATAATTATAATTTTTGTATTTTTTAATTGTTTTCAAATATCTTCTGCATACTGTTTTACACTCTTTTCTACATCATCATAAATTTCATTATCTACCAAAATAGACACTATAGAATAAATATTTCTATCTCAAGCAGAGGAATAATTAAATAAAGTAATAGGAAATTGAAAAACTAATCCAAAAAAGAAAAATGGAATAATTATACTTGCTATAATTTTTTGAATTTTTGTATAGTTCATACTGTAGTTTAATTTAGATATAACAAATAATTAATAATTTATTGAAAAACAGCAAAATCAAAAGCCTCATTTGTAGTCTGTTGTGGAATTTTAACCTCCAAATGTTTCTGAAAACCATAAGATTTACCAGATGATTTTATCCTTGAATGCCTAAGTGGAACAGGTTTATTAGAAAATAAATTAAATTTATATTCTAAATATGGAACAGAAGTTCAATTAATTAATTCTAATTTATTAATTACAGAAAATTTTAAAGTACATCAACTATTTGTTCATTCACAATTTTCTGTATAATAACTATCAAAAGTATAACCACTTCAATATAAATCTATTCAAGGTTTATTATATAAATTTATTTTAACTAAACTATTAATTTCAGAAGCAGTTATAAAACTTCAACTTGCATTCAGTGTATTATTATTAGTATCTGATGAAATTTGCCAGTTAATTATATTACTTCAACTTAAAGTACTTGAACTTCATAAATCAGGAACATTAAAAAAAATTTCTGTATCTGAATTATACCAATCAATATTTACTCACTTTCAAACTTTTAATTGAATAGGATTTCATTGAGAAATGGTATTAAAACTTGTATCAAAATCACTATTTCATTCTAAATTATATGGAATTGTATTTCAACTTGAAGTTGTGTCATATTTATAAGCAACTTTATTATTTAAAAAGTCTTTAGAATCTTCTGAAAAGTCTGTCCTATTTTTAAAAAATAACATTCATTCTTCTATAGAATTTTCAGCCTGATAAAAAGCATTAGATGAATTTTCTATTCATTTAACATTTTTTGAATATGGAATCATATATTCTAAAATATATAAAACTAACATTGTCATAATTAAAACTAATCACATAGCTATAACTATAGAAAAAGCTGATTTATTTTTTTTCATAATTTATCTTGAGTAAATATCTATTAAATTAACTGTTGTATTAATTTTAATTTTTGGTATTTTTCATCTAAATCACCTTCTTGCTTTATAAGATGGTTCTAAAACCATTTGTAATCTTACATATGGGGAAATATTAATTTTTTCATCTGGGTCTTGCCAAGCTAAATCTCTATCTTTATTTGGATACATAAAGAATTTAACAAAAGTAACATTTACATTTTCTCAAAAAAGTGGTTGCCAAAATCAAGTATCAGAAGTACTTCCAGCAATTATTTCAGTTCATCAAGTAAAGTCTGGATCAATTATCCAAGTATCTACTATTCAGTCATATAATCAAGTTCAAGTTTTAGAATGATCAAATCACCAATCTTTTCACTCTAATTTTAAGAATTCAATTGTTGAACTACATCAACCACTTCAAGTTGTAAAATCACAATTATCAGTTGGATTATCTGGATCATCTTTTATATTCCATCTAAATAAAGTTCTTTTTCTTTTATCTGCTGAAATCAAATAAATTTCTTTTACTTCACTTCAGCTAAATGCAACTGGTCAAAAACCTAAATATTCATCATCATCATCTCAAATAATATTTCAGT
>CAZSQW010000005.1:0-2001 GCA_964609055.1 uncultured Candidatus Peribacteria bacterium | reverse complement strand
GCAACTGGTCAAAAACCTAAATATTCATCATCATCATCTCAAATAATATTTCAGTTTCAATCTTCATCTCAAAAATCATCATCATAATTTGAATTATAATCTATAAATTGAAAAGAATATTGTCAATATCTTTGTTTGTTTCAAGTCTGATCTGATGAAGAAGAATTATTAAATTTTTCTATACAACCAGTTCAAGTCATTTTATCTCAATCTCAACTTCTACAATAATAAAATCAACTTTCAGTTCACTGATTTCAAAATCAAGTATTTAAATTATAATGACCATTTCAAGTTGTAGTTCATACTACTCTTCTATTGAAATATTCTTCATAATCAATTGTTCATCATTTTTTAAGTTCTTCAAAGAACTTTTCTGAAAAATAAAAAGCTTGTTTTTGAATATTTGTAGACTCTATAAGTTTTATTTTTCAAATTAAAACTCAATTATATGCTTGAAAACCTCAAATTATAACCATAGAAAAAATTAATATTCAAACAATTATTTCAACTAATGTGAATCACAAGGGGCTAAAGCCACCTTGTTGAAGTATTATTTTATTGTTTTTCATTATTTTTTCTTACTATTTAATATATCTGCAATAAAACTTGTGAATTTATAAAAAGTTGGTTTTTTCCAAAAATATTTTGGCCAAGTTCTAAATAAAAAATCTAAAAAATTTAAAAAGATATTTTTTTTAATTTTCTTTAGTGTAAAAAAAATTATAATACTTCTAAAAACATTTATAAAAAAACTTAATCCAAATGCTATTAAATCAAAAAATGTATTATTAATTATTTCTTTTTTCATAAGATGATTATATATAAAATATAAAAAAATCCAAATTATTTATTTTTGTAAAAAAATTCTGCAAAAGTTAAGTTATTTTCATATAAATATTCAGCTAACTCTTTTCACACATACCTCCAATGCCAAGGTTCTATTACATACCCATCAATTTCAAAACCTTTTTGATATGTATTTGTAAAACCATGTTTTATTCAATTTTTTTTCATCCATTCAAATTTTTTATTTAATTTATCATTTTTAAGATAATTTTCTAAAGTTGATGCTTCCCAAAAATCTATAGCCAATCATGATTGATGTTCACTATATCATGCTTTTGCACAAAATAAATCAGGACATCATCTGTTTTTTATTCATTTTTGATAATTATAACTTCTATATGCACTTACTATTTTTAATTTTTTATTAAATTTTTCATAAAAATCATCAGCTAATAAATTTAATTTTTCATTCACTATTTTTCTAACTTTAGAATTTCATTTAGCATCTAAAATATTTTTTCACTCTAATTTTACTAAATTATCTGGTACATATTTTAAGTTTGTAAAAGATATTTTATTATTTACAAATTTGGTAATAGAAGTATCTGTTTTTAAATCATAATATGAAAAATTCATTTTTTCATAAAATGTTCAAATTAATATTGTAAGTAAAAAATTTAGCATAGATTAATTTTAAAATTAAAAAAAATAATATTAAAATTAGTTTAATATTATTTTTTGTTTTGTAAAAAGATTTAATCATTTTTTAACCAATCTGGAACACTCATTCAATCATTCCATAATTCATCTTTTTTATTATCATCTTTTTTACTATTGTCTTTTTTACTATTGTCTTTTTTATTAGTATTAGTTTCCTTTTTAACACTTTCTTTTAACCAATCTGGAATATCTTCTTTATCTAATAACTTTTTTTTATTTAAAACAATTTCTTTTTCTACTTCCTTTTTTGGTTCTTCTTCTACTTTTTTCTCTTCTACTTTTTCTGGTTCTACTTTTTTCTCTTCTATCTTTTTTTCTTCTACTTTTTCTGGTTCTACTTTTTTTGGTTCTACTTTTTTAATTTCCTTTTTTGGCTCCTTTATTTCTTTTTCATTAGTCTCTCATTTTAACCAGTCTGGAATATTATCTTCTTCTTTTTTTGTAGGCTGTTCATTAATATCTAAAGAAAATCATATATTATCCTCTTCAATAGAT
>CAZSQW010000004.1:3451-16749 GCA_964609055.1 uncultured Candidatus Peribacteria bacterium | reverse complement strand
AAAAAAAATTATTCCCAAATAGAAAAAGAGCTTTAAAAATTAATTTTTAAAGCTCTTTTTCTATTATTTTCATAGCATCAAAGAATCATTCTAAATTTAAAGATTTTTTTCTAAAGTTCTGATATTTATTTAATTTTCTAAAAAGTTCAAGTGATAAATTTTTATTTTCATCTAAAATATCACTTCAAACTTCTTTATTATAATATTTTGCATTATGTATTTGATGTCATCAAGCATTTGTAATTGGTATTATTATAGAATGAATACCAAAATAAAATAATTCTGATAAAACTGTTGCTGAACCTCTTGTAATAGCTATATCTGTTTGTTTATAAATTTCTCATAATTGTTTTTGATTAACAAAATCATGAATAATAGTATTTGTATAAATATTTAATTTTTCTCTAAAATGAGTATTTTTTTCTCCTAATATAATTTCAAATTCTATATTTTGAAATTCTGGTATTATTTTTATTAAATTTTCAAAAATTATTGTTGAACCTTGACTTCAAGCTATAACTAAAACTTTTATTTTATCATTAGTTGAAATTTTTAAATTTTTTAAACCATCTAATAATCATGAATTTAATATTTGTCCTGTTAAAATTTCTTTTTTTGAATATTTTTCTTTTGGAAAAGAATGAAATATTTTAGTAGCAAATTGAGATATTATTTTATTTGCAAGACCTGTTTTTATATCTGATTCATGAATATATATTTTTTTTCACATAAGTTTTCAAGCAAAACAAAGAGGTAAACTTACAAATCATCATTTAGAAAAAATAATATCTATTTTATATTTCCATATATAATAAATTCCTTGAAAAATTCCAGTTAAATTTTTTAATGGTTCATAAAAATTTCTCCAATCAAAATATCTCCTAATTTTTCAAGTAGCTATATGATGAAAATCTATTTTATTCTCTTCTGCAATGTCATATTCTAATCCTGTTTCTTCTCAAATCCATACATAATTATAATTATCTTCTTTTTTTAAATAATTATAAAATGATAATAATGGTATTATATGTCCTCAAGTTCAACCTCAAGTTAATGCTATAGTTTTTTTCATTAGTATTTTTTTAAAATAATCCTTTTATACATAATATTGCTCAATTGGAAAAAATCAAACTAAATTTGTAAATTTTACTTTTTTTTGTATAATAAAGGTAGATTAATAGTATTTTATAAAACATAATTAATAAAAATGAATGAAATAGAAAAAAATTTAGAAGATATAGAAGAAGAAAAAAATCCTCATTTTATAAAACAAAGAACTCTTTTTCCTGAAAGTAATAGATATTTTACTTTTTTAAAAAAAGTATTTAGACATGAATTTAGAAAAAGTGGTTTTAAAAGAATAACTACTTCTATTGTCACTGAATCTATATTATATACTGATTCAAATCAAGAAAAACACAACAAATTACAAATTAATCCATCTTATTCTTTAAAATCAGATCCTACACTTTCAATATTAAATGATTATATCAAATATGAAAAAAGTGAAGAATTACAACCTATTTATTATTATTATATAGATAATGTACTTGTAGCTAAAAAAAATTATTTAAAAGAGCATTTTATAATATGATGAGAAATAATATGAGAAGAAGATCCTATTTTAGATATGGAATGTATTCTTATAGTAAGTAATATTTTAACTGAAATAGGTTTATGAAATACATTTAAAATTAGAGTTAATTCTCTTGGATTAAGAAAAGAACAAGTTAAATATTTTGATAGTCTTAGAGATTATTATTCAGACAAAAAACATCTTTTAACTGAAGAGACTATCCAAAATTTAGAAGAAAGTAATTTTGAAGTTTTAAATGCAAAATCTGAAGATGAAGAAATACTTTTAGGAAAAGCTCCTAAAATGAAAGCATTTTTAAAAAAACATTCTAAATTACATTTAAAAAAATTTGAAGAATATATGGAAATGACTGGTTTAGATTTTGAATGGGATGATACATATATTTGAGATAAACCCTATTATATTAATACTGTTTGGGAAATAGTTGAAAAAGATACTGACATAGTTTTATCTTCTTGAGGTAGGTATGATAATCTTTCTATAGATATAGATAAAACATTAAGAAAGAATATTCCTGCAACTGGTTTTTCTGTAAAAATAGCTAGAATAATAAAAGCTCTTAGAAAAAAAAATATAATTTTAAAAGATAAAGATAAATTAAATTTATATATTGTACAATTATGAAATGAAGCTAAAAAAGAAGTTTTTCCAATTGTAACAAAAGCAAGAAAATTATGAATAAATGTACTTGCATCTTTATGAACTCCTTCAATAAAAGAACAAATGTTAAAAGCTCAAAGAAGCTGAGCAGAATATGTAATAATTGTTGGAGTAATGGAAGCTAGAAATGGAAAATGGCAAGTAAGAAATTTTACAAAAGGAACACAAGAAGAAGTAAAAAAAGAAAATATATTGGATTATATTATTGAAAAAATTGGAAAAAATAAATTAGATACATATTCTCCAATAAAAGATTTAATAAACAAATAATATATGTTGTAGAAAAATATTATTTTAAAAATTTAAAATCAAAATCTGTATTTGTTTTAGTTAAAATTTCATAACCTGTTTTAGTTACTAAAATAGTATGTTCCCATTGAGCTGAAAGAGATTTATCTATAGTTTTAACTGTCCATTTATCTGATAGAATTCTACATTGATGTTTTCAAATATTAATCATAGGTTCTATTGTAAAAATCATTCATTCTTGCATAATATTTCAAGAATTTTTTTTTGCTTTGTGAAAAATATAAGGAGGTTCATGAAATTTAGTTCACACTCAATGACCAGTATAATCCATAACTATAGAATATCCTAAAGGTTCCACAAATTTTGAAATTTCATAACCTATATTTCAAAAATAATTTCAAGGTTTAACTTGTTCTATTCATATTTTTAATGCCTTTAAAGTAGTATTAATTAATTTTTCTGTTTTTAAAGGTATTTCTCAAACACTAAACATTCTTGAAGCATCTCAGAAATATCAATTAATTATTGAAGTTATATCTATATTTAGAATATCTCATTCTTTTAAAATTTCTAATGAACTTGGAATTCAATGACAAATTGTATCATTTAAAGAAATACAAGTATATTTTGGAAAACCACAGTAATTAATACAAGCACTTTTTCAACCATTTTTATTTATAAAATCATTACAAATATTATCCAATTCTAGTGTTGAAATTCAAGGTTTTACAAAATCACCTATCATATCTAAAGTTCTAGCAGTTAAATTACTAGCTTTTTTTATTCATTCAATTTGTTCAGGAGTTTTAATTATTATTTTTTCTTCCATTATTGTTTTATTAATACTATATTATTATTTCTGCTTCTCAATTAGTTATCAAAATAGTATGTTCATATTGAGAACCTAAACTTCAATCTTCAATAAATATTTCCCAATCTCATTCATCAACTATTTTTCATGAAAATTGTCATAAAATAGGTTCTATAGCAAGAGTCATTCACTCTTTTATTATTTGTCATTTTCCTGCTTTTCAATAATTTGGTATATATGGTTTATCATGAAGTTTATATCATACTGCGTGTCAAGTTAAATCTTTTACTACAAAAAATCATTCTTTTTCAATTTCTTTTTGTATAGCTGATGATATATCTCCAATTTTATTTCCTGCTTTTGCTGCTTTTATTCCTGCATACAAAGCATTTTTATTTGCTTGAATTAATTTAGCTCATTCAGGATTTTTATCTTTTCATCAAATAATAACAGTAAATGCAGCATCTGTATTTATTCCTATTTTTTTATCTTTTATTCCAAAATCAAAAGTTACTAAATCTCAATCTCTAAAAATTAAATCTTTTCTAGCTCTTCAATGTACAACTACATCTCAAACACTTATACATATATTATCTGGAAAACCATAAACTCATTTAAAACCACATAAAACATTATGTTCTTTTGCTATCTTTCAACATAATTCATTTATTTCTATTGCTGTACAACCATCTTTTAAAATTTTTCTAATTTCTTCAAAAACAAGTTTATGGACTTTTGCATTTTCCCTCATTATTTGAACTTCTTTTTTATTTAATATTTTCATTTTTTTTTATTAAAAACTACATTTACCATTTCATTTATCCTGATCATTACATATTTTCTCAGCTTTTGGAATAATATCATCTAATTGATTAATTGCCTGAACTAAATTAATATGCATTTTTATAATCCTAGATTGTAATTGTCAACTAGATTGATTTTGTCTAGCTATAACAATTTCATTTAATCTTACCAGTCTATCTATTTTATTTTTAATTTGAACATTTTGTTTAATTTCCACATTTAATACATTTATTTCACCTAAAGTTAATGAATTTCAAACAAAAGTAGCTCATTCTCATAAAAGATTTCATATTGCCGTTAAATCATTTTTGACTTTTATTATTTTATTTACTTTAAAACTATCTATAAAAGTTTTATATGAATTAGTGATAGGATTATTTTTCAAAGTTAATCCTCTATTATTAAAATTTTCTAATCATTTAAGAATAGATTTTGAACCAATTCATTTTTTAGTTAATTCTTCTTCTAAAAGTTCCCTTTCTAATTCCCTATATTCTTTAGTTTCTTTTGAATTTCATACTACTTGAAGCAATAAACTCCAAGCATCTTTCCATTCTTCTATTCATTTTTCTCCAGCTTTATCATTTAATGTTATTTTATCTATAGCTTTATTAAGTCTATTTAATGCTCCTCAGCTACATTTTGAACAAGCAAATTCTGTATTTGAATTATAATATATTTTAAATTCTTCTTCAAAATTTTCTCATACTAAAAATAAATCATTGAAATTAAAATCCTCATTTTTAATAGAAATACCTACTTCTCACTGAAAAAGATTATACAATTTCATATTATTTCTAAGTAAAGATGTCATAACCATTCAAAGGTTTTTATTTAATAATTTTTCACATCATTTATTTTCAATTCATTCACAAATATTATTTAAAATAGTAAAAGAATGTCAATTTGAAACAAGTCTTGTAATAAAAATATTTAACGATTTATTTTGATTACTAATAATCATTAAATCTCGATTAACTTGAGTTGAAAGAGAACTATTTACTTGTGATAGGAATAAAGAAAATCCTGATTCAAATTCCCTCCAATTAAATAATGTATTATATATTTTATATCAAATATTTCTATTTACACCACCAGTCATTCTAGTATTAAATCCTTTAAAAGAAACTCAAGTAGGTATTTTTTCTTTTTTATTAATTTGTCATAATTCTTTACTTATATTAGAAATAATTTTTCTATTATCAGTAATATATTCTAATAAAATTGGTGAAGGTCAATCTTTTATTTTACAATTTTGTTCACAAGAAATTTCAGCATAAGAAAAACTTGAAAAAGTAATAAAAATTACAAATAAAAATATCAGTTTATGTAAAAATTGTTTTAACATTTTTATTAATTTCTACTAATTATATTACTAATATCATTATATCAAATAATTAAACTTAATCCAATTAAAATTATAAAAAATAATAAATGTAATATATTTTCAAAATAATTAGTATTGATTTTATTTCAAAAAATCTTTTTTAATAAAGTGCTTATTGAAAGTAATAACCATCTTCATCAATCTAAAGCAGGGATTGGTAATAAATTAAAAACTCATAAATTAATTGAAATTATAGCTGAAAGAATTAATAAAAATATAAAACCTGCACTTAATGAATTTGCAACCAAATCTACAATTCAAATTGGTCATTTCATATTATCAACAGCTTCTTCCCTTTCAGTTTCAGTTTTTGGATTAAATATTTTTTGAGCTAATATTCAAATTCATTTAAATGTTAATAAAATTTGGTTATAGGTTTCTAAAGTTCAATATTTTATTGAATCTATAAATCAATATTTATATTCAAAATCTTTATTTACAATAATATTTGGTGATAAATAACTTCAAATTTTTCAGTTTTTTCAAACTTTTATTTGCAAAGAGCTAAAGCTCTCTGTTGACTTAATTGAAAAAGTGATTTCTTTTCAAGCATTTTCTCAAATTAATTTAATTAATTCTTCTGGATTTTTTACTTCTTTATTATTAATTTTTAATAAAATATCTCATTTTTTAATTCCTGATTTTTCAGCTATAGAGTTTTCAAGAGGATATAATAATATTCACTCATTTTTAATTAATAATCCTGATTTTAAGGCCTGTTCTTGGTTAGGGATTATTTTTAAATCTAAATCAGTTTCTATTTGAGAATTTATTCCTATTGGTTTTACTCATACAAAAAATAATATTGAAAAAATAATTATTGCTAAAACAAAATTCATAAAAACTCAAGCTAATAAAATTATAGTTTTTTGAAAATAATTTTTATTAATAAAAGCCTCTTTATCATTTTTATTTATAACTCAATTCTCTCATTTTAAACGTACAAATCCTCATAAAGGTAACCAATTTAAAGTAAACTTAGTTCCTTTTTTATCTGTAAAAAGTTTTTTAGCAAAAGGTGGAATTCCAAGTCAAAATTCTTCAACTTTTACACCAAAAATTCTAGCAGCAGAAAAATGTCAAAACTCATGAATTATTATAATTAAACAAAACATAATTATAGCAACTATTATTCAGATTATTATCATACTTTTTAGTAAATTTTTAAATTTTAGTTTTATTATAAAAAAAATGTTATTTTTTGCTAATTTATTTTGATTTTAATTGAAAATATGTTAGAATAAGGTAAATAAATATTTATTAAAAAAAATAAAAAAATGAGTAATGAAAATACAGTAGAAAATACAGTAGAAAATACAGTAGAAAATCAAAATGAAAAAAAAATAAGTGATATAATTAATTCTGCTATACAAAATTTTGTACAAGAAAAACTATCTGAAAATATAGATTTTTTTAGTGAACAAATATTCTATTCAAATATCATTTATGATAATTTTAAAGATTATTTAGAAAATAGTAGAGATGATTATTCAAATTATATTTCAGAATACAATAATATTAATCTTGATGAAAAAAAGAAATTAAGAGAAAATATCAAAAAAGAAGTTGTAAAACAAAAAGTTTGAATGAATAAAAATATTGCAACTGCAAAAAAAGCAATAAAAAATGAATTTGATATAAAAAATGAAATGCAATTAGATTCTGAGCTTAAAAAAGTTTATTCTGAAGAAAATTGAAAAGAAAAAATTAAAAATATTTTAACAAAACAAATATCTAGACATTGATTTTTGAAAACTCATCTAGAATGAAATTATGAATTAAAAAATAATAATCAAGAACAAAAAGAAGATGAAGATTTATTTTCTAATATTGAATGATTAAATATTGATGAATTAAGTGAAGAACAAAAAGAAACTCTTAAAAAAATGTATTTAAGTCAACAAACTCTTGATACAGATGATTTAATTAAATTTTTAAATTTTTTATCACCAAAAAATAGAAATTCAGTTTTAAAATATTTTAATCCAACTATTTCACTAGAAGATTTAGTGAAATATGATGTAATAAAAAAAATAAAAGCATTTGAAATTTTAGAAAAATCTTTAAAAAACATAGAACTTGAAATTTCCAAAAAAGATCTACAAAATATTTTTAATAAAAATTGAAGTTTAAAAGATATTTATATAAATATTGATGATTTAGAAGAAAGAGAAATTCTTAATTTTTTAGAAACAAAAGAAGCATTTCAACCTATTGTTGATGAACTAAATTCTGTGAGAAAAACATTTGAAAGAGATAATACTGAAAAATTCTATAATAATGAACTTCTAAATATTGATGATAATTGAAAAATCCATAATAATTTTAAAGATTTTATAAAAAAGAATAGTGAATTAGAAATATGAACTGATGTAAAAAATAGTATAGATAATTTTTCAAAATGAAACTATATAAAAGTAAATTCTTGAAAAACAGATACTTATTATTATATTGAAGAAATAGATTTATGATGAACAAAAGCCTGAAAACATATTTTAATAAAGAATTTATCTTCAAAATATTGAGAATGAGTTAGAGATAAACAATATGTACAAGAAGAAATGATGACCTATGATGAATTATATAGACTTTTTAAAGCCTCAAATAAACTAGAATGAGCTAAAGTAGAATTTATTGAAAATACAGATTTTCAAAATTTATGATTAAAAGAACCTTTAGAAGAAGAGAATATACAATCAGAAGAACAATTAAAAAAATTATTAAAAGAAGAATGATTTCTAGATGAAAGTTTATTAAATACTCCCTTAAAAGATTTAAAACTAAAAGATAAAGAAAAATGAGAAGAATTTTATAGATTTTTTAAGAGTTCAAATGATAATAAATATAGTCTAACTTTTGAAACTACTAATCAAGAAATGTTATATTCAGATTTTTTTGGTGAATTTAAAAGACAAAAAACTAAATGAAAAAAATTACAATTTGAGAAAAAAATAAATAATTTAGAAGAATTTATAAATAATTCAAAAATTTTAAAAAAACAAAAAATAGTTCTACATAAAAGTTGAAAAAAATTAGTTTATGAAGAACATAAAAATTCTGAAGTTGAAAAATGAATAGAGCATTTCATAGCAAATACAGGAGAAACAATATCTATAAATAAAATAAATGAAGATAGTATTGAATTTTCTACTTGAAAATTTATTTCAAAAGTAAAGAATAAAGGTGAAGACTGAAAAACAAAAGATAAAGATGGAAATGAGTATTGAATAACTACTACAATAGAACAAAAAATTCTATATAATTGAGATAATAATTTTGATTATTTTCAATTATTGATAGATAACTGAAAAGAATATAAAGCAGAAAATTATGATGCAAAAAATAAAGTAGAAGATAAAAAATCAAAAGAAAAACCTTTCAAAGAAAAAGGAAGTATTATATGAGCTTGGTTTTCTATGGCAAGTATAACAGAAATCATACAGTGATGAGAAATGATGATAAATGCTATTAAAGAATATTTAGAAAGATGAAATGATTTAAAAGCAGCACAATTTGCACAATTATTTGGTTGAATGTTACCAGAAGAAGTTAAATCAAAATTACAATTTAATACAACTGAAAAAAGAAAAGAGGTAGTTGATAAAATATTTAAGCAACTAGATGAACAAAATGCATTAGATGCTTGAAATTACATTGTTAATAAAATATTAGATAATAAACATGCATCAAAAGAAGAGATTTTTGCTGCAATAAAATATATGATGTTAAAAAGAGGTTCTCTATACTGAAAACCTTTTGTTTGAAGAGAATCAGAATATATATGGTATCAAAAATTAGGCTGAGATTTAAATAGTACTGAATTCAAAAAATGGGAAAGAGATGCTAAAAATAAAGATAGAGAAAATGCTGTAGTATGAAAAAAAGACCCCTCTTTTCTTGTAGAAGAAAGTTTACTTGAAAATGTAATATTAAAAAGACTATGAAAAGATTGAAAAAGTTTGTATCCTAGAGTAGAAAAAGATTTTAATAAATATGCTAGTGAATGACAAGAAAAAAGATATACAAAATGAGAAACAGAAACTGCAGCTGCCTTTACTATTACAGAAAAGACAGATAATTTTGTAAGTCAATTAAAATGATGAGAAAAATCTAGAGCAATGTGAGCAGTTTCAAAAATATTATCAAAAAATTCTACTGGTGTTTCTATGCATTTTCCAGGTTTTTTATTATCAATGAGTTGATATACTAAAAACTTTAATCCTTCTGAATTAAATAAAATAGGAAAAGAAGCTTACACTACACCTTCAACTAGTCTATTATTTTGATTATCCGAAGATTGAATTGAAATATATCAAAATATAGTAATTAATTATTTTGAAGATAAAAATCCAGAAAAAGCTAAAAAATTAAGAGACATATTAAAAGAACCAACAGTTGAAAGAATTGATGCATTAGAAACTTTTTGGTGAAATAACCAAACTGATTTGATGAATTTTCTTAATATGAAAGATTGAGTAATTCCTCTTAAAAAATGAACAAAAGAAGACAAGTGATGATATTATGAAAAATATTTTGAAATATTAAAATGAGAATTTGATGGTTGAGATTTTAATTATAAAAAAGAAGATTATCTACATACTTGAAAATTTTGAGATACTTCATTAGCTGAAGTATGATGAGAAACAGGATTACATAATTATTTAAAAGCTGCACAAAATTTATCACATGCAACACCTGATTCTAAACATTTTGCACATATGTATTTATATAGATTAAAAGATATAAAAACTAATAAATTTAATCATTCTGAAGAAGAACAGAAAAAATTATTTAAAATAACTTATAAACCCTATGAAATTAAAGTTCGTGATATACTTTGAAGATTTTTAAGTAAAACAGATTTAAAAACAGATATGTGAGGTATATCAAAAGAATTAAGACAATATAATTTATTATTAAATCATTGAGAAAATGAAAGAGAAAATTATGATGATTTTATAGATCATGCATTTGAACATTTTATTAATAATGATATTAAAGAAAATAATTTAGGTAATAAATGAGAAAATTATATCAAAACAACTACATCTGATTCTATTATTGAAATTATGAATGCTGATGAAGATTTTAAAAAAACTGCATAAAAAAACTAGAAATTTAAAAATTTCTAGTTTTTTTTGATATAATTTTAAATTTATTTACTAAACCACATAATAATTAAATATGTAATTGAAGCTATTATTCAAGCAACAGGGAGTGTAATTATCCAAGAAAGAATTATTGTTTTAATCATAGATTTTTTAATTACAACCTTATTTTTTCATTTTTTTCTTTTTAAATATTCTCTATATAATCAAACACCAAACACTCATCAAATAGCAATTTGAGTTGTAGAAACTGGAAGGGCCATAGCTGAAGCTATAATTACTGTAATTGCTGCTGATAAAGCTACACAATATGCTTTAATTTGGTCTAATTTAGTAATTTCATTTCATACTGTTTTTATTAATCTTCAACCAAAAACTGCTAATCATATAGAAAGAGATAAAGCTCAAAGTAGCATTATCCAAAATGGAATTCCTACTTTTCAAATAGAGGCTCAAGAATTTACAGTGGCATCATAAATAGCTGCTAGTGGTCAAATTGCATTAGCTACATCATTAGAACCATGAGCAAATGATAATAAACATACTGCAAAAATAAGTGGAAAATTAAATAAAGTATTTACAAAATTTTTATTATCTTCAAAATATTTTTTCTTTTTAGTTTTATAATAAAAAATAAGTGATAAATAAACTAATATTGAAACTCAAATTCATATAAAAAGAGCTGTTGGTTTATCAAGTAAAAATTCTAATGAACTCCCTTCTATTTTTTTCTTAAAACCTTTTAAAATTAAATAAACTGTAAAAATTCAAGACATTAATCAAACATAAACAGGAACCCAATGTTTAGCTGCTTCACCTCTATCTTTTTGTTTTAAAATAGTTTTTTTGATTGAAATAAATAAAACTGTTGCAATTATTCATCAAGCTAGAATTGCAATAATCCAGGCTCCAGCAATTGAACCTACTTTTCACCAATTCACAACTTGTAATCCTGCTGAAGTTATTCAGGCTCAAATCAAACCTCAAAAAATAGAATGAGTAATTGAAACTGGAGCTTTGAAAAATGTTGCAATATTAACCCAAAGTGCTGCTCAAAGTAATGTAGAAAGCATTATTGCAATAAATTCTACTGAACCTGCTCAAATCATTTCAGATTTAATAATATCTCATTTAATAGTATTAACTACATCTCAACCAGCAATTAATGCTCAAGCTGCCTCAAATATAACAGCTAAAAATATTGCTCATCATAAAGTTAAAGCTTTACTTCAAACTGCTGGTCACATATTATTAGCCACATCATTTGCTCAAAGATTAATTGCCATATATATTGCAAAAATAGTAGCAAGTAATAAAAACATTCTTCAATGTTCTATTATATTTTCATCAACTAAATTTAATTGTGTGAAATACACAAATCAAATTCAAAATAAAACAAATACAACTAATAATACATACTTTAATTTATGAATAAATTCATCTCTCAACTCAAGAACAATTTTCATATTATTTATTTTTATGAATATAAAAAATATAGTTTTTCTCTATATAGTCTATAATAATATAAAAAGTTTTAAAAATAAAATAAAAAGTAATTTAAAAGTAGTTAATTATTTGACATACTAATTAAGATATGGTTTAATATATATGTAATAAAGTTTTACACAAAAATATTTTACTTATTAATTACTATTATTATGAAAACTTTAATTTGGATAACAACTATATTTATAGTTAGTGCTTTTATTTTTTCTGCTACTGTACATGCTGCAAATAATCTAGTTATCAAACTAGAACTTGATCAAAAAACTTCAATTCAAGAATTAATAAATAATTAAATCACAGAATGCTTTTAGCTTTCTGTGATAAATACAAGGGGCTAAAGCCACCTTGTTAGTTTATATATCTTAACAAGTTTTTAACAAAAAATAGTACAAATTAAATTTTGTACTATTTTTTGAAACACAATATATATTATAATATATATTATAAAAATGTTTTTATTAATATTTTTTTAATAAATACTTTATTGTACTCTATAAATAGCTAATATTTTTATTTATTTATTTTTATTAGTTAAATGTTTATTCTACAATATAATAGTATTATAAATTAGTTAAAGAAGTAAAAAACTTTTAATTAATTTGTTCTTTAACATATTTTTACTTCTCAAGATGGAACTTGTGCAAACCTGACAAGAAATCCTAACAAAAAACAATCCTAATAAGGATATAAAAATAAAAACAAAAATGCTGAAAAAGTTATTATTATTGTATTTATAATTTAGATTATTAAATAAAACAGAAAACTAAAGTATTCTGTTAATATATATGTAAAATCAAATAAATCAACAAGGTGGCTTTAGCCCCTTGTATACTATTTAATATTTTAGATTATAAATACAATAATAAAAAATTTCTTTATAAAAAGCAATAATACAAAAAAAATTAGAATTATAAATTCTACAAATATAAAAATAAAGAAGAATGGTGAATAGCTTCATATCAAAACCACCCAAGAGAGGTAAAAATATGGTAGAAATATTAGCAATTAGTTTAATATTACTACACTAAAAAATTAAGGTTGATTTTTTAAAACACATTCTAATTATCCCTTGGACAAGATTTTATATATTAAAACTGTCTAAGCCAGTGATAATAAGATTATAATAAAATGAGATAAATATTTACCCAAATATCCTCATTTTTTTTCTTGTGTAAA
>CAZSQW010000004.1:0-3351 GCA_964609055.1 uncultured Candidatus Peribacteria bacterium | reverse complement strand
TTATTTTATCTTAAATAAAACTTTATAACTAGTTCACATATTTTTATGTAAAAAATTTATTTTTTCATTTTCAGTTTTTAATTTTTCTAAATATGGTTTATAAGCTAATAAATAATTAAAATTTTTATTATCAACCTTATTTGCTTCAAATAATTGCAAAATTGCTTTATAACAATTTAATTTCTTTTTTCATCTTCAATATTTTTCTCATTTTTCATTATAAGAGTCATAATTAGTTCAAGCTAGTGAAGTATAAATATCTATATTTTTATCTTTTTTATAATTTTCTAATCATACTTTTAAACAAACACTATCTGTTTCTATTAATTCTAATTTATCTGATGTGAAAGTTTGAAGTAATCTTTCATACCTTTTAGTAAGATTTCTCCTTGGATCTTGATCTATAGTTGCTGCATTCAAATCTACAAGAAAATATTTTATTCATAGTTTTTTAATTCTTTCAACTGCAATATCAGGATTTTCATCATAAATATATTTATCAAACTGTGTAATTAAAGAATCTCCATAAAGCCTTTTATTGTTTTCTGAAATATGATATTTCAAAAATGTTCATATTCTATAAATTCAAACATTATTTTTATATTTTTCTTCTGGGTTAGATATTCAAGAATATATATTTTGAAAACTTTTATTAATATTTATTTTTAAATTCTCTGGAAGATTTTTTTCTTGTAATAAACTATCTAAAATAAATTTAGCTTTTGAAATATTATTTCAAACTTTATTTTTTTCTAATATTTCTTTTAATTGTTTTCAAACTAAAGAATTATTTATAAAATCTTCTTTCTTTTCATCAGCAATATTCAAATTAAATAATATATTCAAATACTCTCTATGATATAAAAATGGAGCTTCAGCAATTGTTATTTGTCATTGTTTATATTCTTTATATCCAGCATTTTTTAGATTATTAAAAGTATGTGGAAAAACACTCATAAATAAATAAATACAAATAATTGTAAAAAATATTAGTGTCCCAAAAAATCTAATTTGTTTTATTTTTTTTTCATCTTCTTTTTTATAAGAACCTAAATAATAAGCTCCAAATATTATTAATAATATAAAATTAAAATACATTACAATTCAATACCAAACAATTCAAAAAGCTGAAATAGTCCATAAAAATGTATAAAAAATTGTAAAAATTAAATTTATTTTAAACAAGTTTTCTAAACTCTTTTTTTGCAAAGTCGGGATTAATAATACAAGAGGCAGTAAAAAGACTAATAAAATTATAATATACCCAAATGGCAATGTAAAGCTAGACATAAAATTAGTTATCATTTCTCTTGTTTGTGGAATTACAAATAAAAGTATCTCAAAAAATAATAAGGCATAAATTCCTAAGCTAAAATATTTTTTTCTAAAAGGTAAAAATAATAATAATGCTGGTAATAGTGCTAAGAATAAAAATCAAATATCTGTAAATTCTCAACCTTGATTAGACTGCATAGTCAAATTCCAAGGTAATTTTATATAATTATTAATTCCCTTTTCATAACCAAAATATCTTCAAAAATCTTCATTAGATGTTGTTCAACTTGAACTAATTCATCTTAATAATTCTGTTTTATTTTTTATTTCTTCTAATTTTTGTTCTGAATGTATTTTAGAATAATCTGCTATAAATCTTTCTGATTTTCCTGATAATATTTCTGAAACTCAAATTTTTCAAGCTTGATTAATATTATTTATTGCCCAAGGAGAAATTGCAATTAATATTCATAATATCAAAATTCAGATTCTAGGAATAAATCTTCTAAATCTTTTTTTAGTTTTAACTCTAGCAGTTACTAAAAATGCTATTCAAATTATAGCTCAAACTAAAGCATACTGAGTTGTTAATTCTGATTTTTCTAATCATATTACATTCATTTTAGACCATAATCAACCTGCTGTAAATATTGCAAAATATAAACTTAAATATCATAAAAATCATAATATTCAAAGTCTTGTGAAGAATAATATTCAAATAATTGCTGATATTAATAAAAGTGAAGTAAATTTAATTGTAAATGCAAAACCTAATAACAATCAAATAACTAAAAATAATTTTAAAATTGATTTTTTATCTAAAAAGTCTTTTTTTTCTACCTTATTATCTTTATAATTACTATAAAATTCAAAAAGCATATATAATGCAACAATACTTATAAAAAATAATCCTGCATCTAATTTCATATCTTTTGCTTGTTGAAAAACAATCATAGGCATAGATATAAAAAGCATTGAAGCTAAAAGTCATAAATTAATAAAAGTTTCTTTTTTATTTTTAAAAATTTCACTTATTATTAAAGTAATTACTATAACTGAAACAAAACCTCAAACATTATTTAAGAAAAAAGCTAAAGTTGGATTGTTAAACATATATCAAATTCCTGTAAATGTTTGCCAACTCATCATAGAACCTAAAAATCATACACTTCAATCATTAGCCATTAATTGTGCATAATTCATATAAGCTCATAAATCATCCCATCAAATAGGAAATGGTCTAAAAATACTTATCAAATTAACAGATAATAAAAGTATTATTATTATAAATAAAAATTCAGTAGATAGCAATTTTGGATTTATTTTTTCTAATAAATTTTGTGAATAAATATTATGATTTGTACATTTAATTTCATAGTTAAATGTACTTTTAATTATATTAATTAATTCTTTATAAGAAAGAATAGAGAAAAGAATTAATATTCCAAAAACTGAATATAGATTATAAAAACCTAACATTCAAACAACAGTTAAAGAAAAAATAAATAAAAATATTCAAAATGCAATTCAAGTTATTAATTTATAATTAGAGGATTTATCTTTATATTTATCTAAAATATTTTTAAGACTAAATTGCCCAAAAGAAGTTGAAATATATAAAATTAATAATGGTAATAAACTATAAAATAATATTTTAAAACTTAATGCTATTCAATTTCAAAATGCTTCTGCAAATAAAGAATTATTATAGTAAAAAAACAAAGTAGACAATAAAATTAAATGTACAAAAAAGTATCAAAATATTTTTATTGGTGTAAAAATAACTTTATCTTTCAAAGAGTTTATTTGAAAAAATTTATAAATTCAATAAATAATAAAAATAGAAATTATATAAGGAAAATATCAATCAAAATTTTCTATATTTGCTTTATTTGAATAATAATGAAAAATAATTAATGCTGAAAAAAGTAACATCACCCAGATTTTTAATAAATAGCTTATCATAGTTTTTATTTTAATTTTATAATATATAAAAATAATGATATCTTTTTAACATAAAAGTAAAGAAAAAATTTGAAATTCCGTTAAAAACAATAAACTAATAGCATTAAATTT
>CAZSQW010000003.1:16430-18262 GCA_964609055.1 uncultured Candidatus Peribacteria bacterium | reverse complement strand
AAATCAATCAGTTCATCATATTATTGTAATATTTTGTTTTATCATCTTATTTTTTTCACTAATACTTTAAAAATAAATATTTATTTTATTTTTTATACTTTTTTAATATACTAATAGAAATTATATTTTATAAATCTAAAAAATGGAAAAAAAATAATAAATGGAATGAATTAAAAATGAAATTATCATCCAGTATAAATACTGGAATCGAAGGGAAAATCCCAAAATGTAATTTTATTATATATTAAATTACATAAAAAATCAAATTTATTATTAATTTTATAATTATGTACATCTGTTCTGATTGTTGAAATGAGGCTATAAAGTGGGAATGACAGTGCTCTTTTTGTAAAGAGTGGAATACTCTGAAAGAATTTAAGGAAACTAAAGAAAAAAAATGAGAAATTAAATGAGAAAATAAATCTCTTAAAAAAATAGAAAATATCAAAATAAAACAAAATAGAATTATTTCAAAATCTAGTGAATTAAATAATGTTTTGGGTTGAGGGATAGTTAAATGAAGTATAATTTTGTTAAGTTGAGAACCTGGAATTTGAAAATCAACTCTTGCTATTCAGCTAGGTTCTTGGTTAGAAGAAAAAATTATTTATATTTCTGGTGAAGAAACTGAATATCAGCTTTTTGATAGGTGTAATAGATTATGAATAAAATGAGATAATTTATCTCTTTTATCTGAAAATAATTTGGAAAATATTTTGGAAACTGCTAAAAATAATCCTTGTGAGGTTTTGATTATTGATTCTATTTCTGTAATTCATTCAGATAATCAGTCTGGAGTTAGTTGAAGTGTTGGACAAGTTAGATATATTACTGAAAAATTGGTAGAATTTGGAAAATCAACTAATACAACAATTTTTATAATAGGTCATATTACTAAAGATTGAAGCCTTGCTGGACCAAAAACTCTTGAACATATGGTTGATACAGTTTTATTTTTTACAGGTGATAAATACGATAATTTAAGAATACTTAGAACTTTAAAAAATAGATTTTGACCAACTTCAGAAGTTGCACTTTATAAAATGGAAAATGAATGATTAGTTGATTTACAAAATCCTTGAATGGAATTTGTAAATTCTTGAGATTCTACAATAGGTTCTTCCCTTTCTATAACTATGGAATGAACTAGACCTATAATTATTGAAACAGAAAGCCTTACTACTTATACCAAATTTGGTTTACCAAAAAGAAGTGCAAGATGAGTAAATTCTTCAAAACTTGATTTAATTATTGCTGTTTTATGAAAATACACTAATATTAATTTAGATTCTCATGATGTTTATGCAAATATTGCAAGATGAATGAAAATTGAAGAACCTTGAATAGATTTAAGTTTAGCTGCTTCAATTATTTCTTCTAAGACAAATAAAATAATAGACAAAACAGTAATTTTTTTATGAGAAATATCTCTTACTTGAAAAATTAAAAATGTTATGTATATTGAAAAAAGAATAAAAGAATCTGCTAAAATGTGATTTAAAAAAATTATTATTCCAAAATTAAAAAGTAGTCAACAAAGAGCTTCAGCCCTTTGAACTTCTAAAATAGAAATTATTGAAATAAATAATGTATCTGATTTAGTTAATAAAATTTAATTATGGAAAAAAATAAAATTTTAATACTTTTTATAGTAATACTTTCAATTATCTTTTGAACTTTTTTTAGTTTTTTATTTTTAAATTATTCTGAAAAGAATAATATTAACTATTTAGAAAATAAAATTATAAATATATCAAAAAAAGTTTCTCCATCAATTGTTAGTATTATTGAAGAGAAAAATTTAGATATTTTTGAAAAAAATAAATTTTCAA
>CAZSQW010000003.1:11865-16330 GCA_964609055.1 uncultured Candidatus Peribacteria bacterium | reverse complement strand
GTTAGTATTATTGAAGAGAAAAATTTAGATATTTTTGAAAAAAATAAATTTTCAATATTAAATAAACAAATCTGATGAGGAACTGGTTTTTTTATAAATAAAGACTGAGTAATTATTACAAATAATCATGTTGTAAAAAATAAAAATAGTAAATATATAATTATATTAAATAACTGAAAAAAATATAATTCTAAAATTATTTATTCTGATAAAAAATCAGATATTGCTTTATTAAAAATATTATCAACAGAGGGCTTTAGCCCTTTGCCTTTAAATTTCATAGATAATAATAATTTAAAAATATGACAATTTGTAATTGCTATTTGAAATACATTATCTGAATTTAATAATTCTGTAAGTTTTTGAATAATTAGCTGATTAAATAGAAAAATAGAAAATAATTATATTAATTTAGAAAACTTAATTCAAACTGATGCAAATATAAATCCTTGAAATTCTGGTTGACCATTAATTAATTTAGATTGAAAAGTTATTTGAATTAATACAATAATATTAAATTGAAATAAAAATATTTGATTTTCTATAAAAATAAATAAAGATGAAATAAATAAAATTTTAGACAAAATAAAAAAAGATAACTAATTTTCAACAAGGTGGCTTTAGCCCCTTGTATATAATTAATTATCTTTTTTTAAACCAAATGTAATAACACAGCAACAATTATTCATACCATACTTCAAGCAAAAGCTTCACTTGGGAGATGTCAAAGAGATTCTTTAAATCTTTTTTCTCATAAAAAATCATTAATTGTGCTTGCATGAAGACCTGCTTCAAAACGAACATTTAGTGCATCATAAATAATAATACCTGTAAATGCCATTGTTATTGCAAATAAATCTGAAGAAATTCAATATTTTATAGCAACTGCTGTAGCCAAAGAAACTACAACTGCACTATGGGCTGAAGGCATTCATCAACTTCATAATGCTCTACTTAAATCTATTTTATTAGTGGATAACCAAACAAAAAATCATTTCAAAAATATGCTTGTTAAAAAAGCAACTAATGGTATTAATATTAAATGTGAGTAAAAAAAATTATCCATATTATTTATTTAATTTCTAAAATTTTATATTCTTTAATACCTGAATTTGATTTTATTTTAATTGTAATTCATTTCTTTTTTCACATTAATGCTTTTCAAATTGGAGATTCATTAGAAATTTTCATTGGTACAGATAAAACATCTGATTCTGTTGTACCAACTACTAGAAAAGTCAATTCTTCTCAATTTTCAATTTCTTTAATTTTTATAGTATCTCCCATATTTACTTTTGAACAATCTTTTTTAGATTCATCAATTATTTTAGCATTTTTTAATTGATCTTCTAATTCAGAAATTCTAACTTCAACTTGAGATTGTATATTTCTAGCCTCTTCATATTCTGCATTTTCAGATAAATCTCAAAATGATATTGCTTCTTTTAATCTTTCTGCAATATTAACTCTTTCTACATCTTTTAAATGTATTAATTCATCTTTTAATTTTTTAAATCATTCTGCTGTAATAAAAATTTTATCTGCCATGTGTATTTGTTATTTAATAATATTTTTTATATTGTTGTATTCAGTTTCTAATACCTTTATTCAAATTATACTATCTTCTTTTAAAAAGATAAATCTAATAAATCAATCATCAAAATCTTTTCATAAATTAATAAAAAAAGATTTTTCTCAAAAATTATTTACTTCATTTATTGAAAAGAAATTTCAATCAGATTCTATTTCAAAAATTTCCTTAACTTCATTATAAGTTTTTGTAGTAAATAGAAATATACTTAATTCTGGACTATAATAATGAAAATAATCATCTGGATATTCTGTTGTAACACCCATTAAACTATAATT
The DNA here is from genome assembly GCA_964609055.1 of uncultured Candidatus Peribacteria bacterium. Classification (GTDB taxonomy): domain Bacteria; phylum Patescibacteriota; class Gracilibacteria; order BD1-5; family UBA6164; genus CALLPO01. The sequence goes on along the minus strand of CAZSQW010000003.1, from coordinate 14,461 downwards.
TGATTTTAAATTAACTAAATTATATTTTTCAAAATTTTTAAGAAATTTTTTAAAATAATTTGTTAATATAATATCCTCTACATTATTATTATCTACCTTTATTTTTTTTACTTCAGATTGTAAAATTGATTTTCATAAATTTTCTTCAAATAGTTTTTCACTAATAGTTAATTTTTCTTCTAAAGGTTTATAATCATCATTAACTTTTTCAATTACATTTTCTTGTTTTATATTTTGTAAAAATATTCTGTAATTTTCACTAGCATAATACAATCAAATATTAAAAATGAAAGTTGATACTACAATAAGAAGTATAGGAAAAATTTTCATATTTTAAAATTATTATCTAATAACTTTTACTTCAGAAAAATCTAATTCAACTGGAGTATTTCTTCACATTACATCAATTTCTATTTTTACTAATCCTTTTTTTTCATTAATTTCAGTAATTTTTCATTCATTACCTTCAAATGAACCTCCTGTAATTATAGCTAAATCTCCTAATAAAAATTCATTTGAATAATTTTGAGAATTTTCTGCTACCTTTCATTTTAACCTTTCTAATTCTTCTCAACTTACTGGAACTGGAATATTTCAAGCTCCTAAAAATCATGTAACATTTGGAGTATTTCTCACAATATACCAACTTTCATTAGTAACTATCATTTCTACAAGAATATAACCTGGTAAAATATTTTTATTCTTACTAGATTTTGTTCAATTTTTTCTAGTTGTCACAACTTCATGAGTAGGAACATAAACATCTAATATAGATTCTTCCATTCAAAAACTTTCTCTTCTTTGAAATAAAGAAGATTTTACATTATCTTCTGTTCAAGATATTACTTGTATAACATACCATTCTGGTTTTGACTTTAACATTTTTTGGAATTTATGAATAAATATTATTTTTCATCTGTAATAGGAACTTCATTAGTTTCAATTACAGTTTTTTCTTTAACTTTAGCTTCTTCTGAAATTATATCAGTATTATATTTATTTTCTGAATTAATAATTTCAGTAATATTTGTATCTTTATTAACAATATCTTTTAAGCCAAATAATGTTTCTTTAAAAATAGCTGATAATATAAAAAGATAAATTCAAAATAAAATTAATACAGACATTACAATAATAAAAAAGTCAACTGTTTCCTTTTTAGTAGGCCATACAACATGTTTTAATTCTCTAATAGAATCTTTTATATATTGTTTTTTAAAGTAAATAATAACAATAAATAGAATTCAAAAAGCTATACCCACAATTTCTTCTATTCAAACTCAATATTCACTTAATTTTAATAATACATCACTCATATAATAAAATATTTAATTTAATAAAAAAATGATGCTATAATCTTTAGCAACATTTGTCAAGAGACAGTATAAGAACTAAAATACTAAAGTCAAAAAAAAGTAAGAGATTTTTAATTTATTTTCTTGCATTAAATAAATATATATAATATAATATTTTTATATTGAATAATTTTTAAAATATGGAAATAAACTTATACATTTTTATAATCATTGCTTTTTTAATATTTTATTATATTTTTTTGAAATTTTATGAATATAAAATAAATCAAATTGAAAATAAAATTAAAAATCTTTTTTTGGAAAGAAGTTCACTAATACCTAGTGTCTTTGAAGTATCTAAGACATTTTTAACAAAACATAATGAAATTTTTAATGAAATTTTAAATTTGAAAAAAATTGAATTTGCACAATCAAATAATAATTTATCATTATTTGAAATGATGAATAATAATAGTTTAATTCATCATGAAATTAATTTTATTTTTAGAATTTCAAATAAACATCCTCAACTTATAAAACAGGCAGAATTTATTTATTTAAGAAATTTTATTATTAAAAAAAGTAATTTAATATGAAAAAATTTATTAATATATAAAAAAACTAGTAAAAATTTAAATCAATTAATTTTTTATAAAAATATAACTATAATATGACTTTTATTACCTATAAATAAAAAAATAATGATTTATTAAATCATTATTTTAAAGGTTTTCTGAATTTAAAGAATATTCAAATAGTTAAAGCTAATGTCAGTAAAAATATTAAAAATAATTCTGGTCCTGTAGTAGGTAATTTTTCTATTTTTCAAGCAGCTATTTCAGTATTTTTTTCCATTTCTTCTTGTTCAATATTTATTCATCATTTAGTTTCTTTCATTTCTTCTGATGTTGTAGTTTCTTTCATTTCTTCTGATGTTGCTGAATTTAGTTCAATTTTTTCTTCTTCTTTAACTTCAAAAACAGATAAATCTCAAGTTTTAAATTTAATTGTTCAGTCCAGTCAAGAAGTTATAATAGAACCATTTTCACCCATAATAGAAAATATAATAACTTCATATTCTGTATTATTTTTTAAATTATCTTCTAAAATTAATTCTACTTTTTCTTTTTTTACAACATATTCTAATGTAAATATTTCTTCAGGATTATCTCATAAAGATCTAATAATAACATCTTTACTTTCTTTATTAATTTCTGTATCAAAAGTTAATTCTATATTTTTTACTCAAATAACTTCAACTCATTTTAAAGATAACATTTTTACTTTTTCAGTATTTGTAG
>CAZSQW010000003.1:0-11765 GCA_964609055.1 uncultured Candidatus Peribacteria bacterium | reverse complement strand
ATTTTTTATTAAATAATTCATTTTCATTTAAAATTAATTGTTAAAGTATTTTTTTTTAATATAATATTATTATATAATTAATTTTTAATAATCAAATATATTTTTATGAAAAAAATATTTCCTAAGAAAAAAGCTTTTTCTTTAATTGAACTTTTAATAGTAATAGTAATAATAGGTATTTTAATATTAGGTTCAAATTTTCTAAGTTTTAATAAAATTTCTGATAAACAAGAGTTAGAAATAAAAACTATTAGAGTAATTTCTCAAATAGAAGAAATTAGAAATAATTCTCTACTATGAAAATGAATTTGAACTGATTTAGTTGTTCCTGAAAAATATAGAATGGATTTTTCCACTAGTTGAAGCTGAATTATAAACACACAATATTTAAGTTGAGGTTATATAAATTATAATCTATATAATAAAAAAATAAAATTTTGAAATAATTTTGATAGTATTTCAGAAATAAAATGTTTAAATTTAGATAAAACTAGTGAATATATTTTACCTAACACTGAAACTTGAAGTATAATTATAGAATGAGCAAATATGTCATTATCTTGAAGTTGTAATACTTCAACTAAAATCCTAGAATTAACTATAAAAAGAAAAGAATATACAAAAAAAATTCAGATAAATACTCTGAATTGATTAATTGAATTAGTAAAATAAATTTTACTATTTTCTTATTTCTCTAAAAACTAAATAACTATAAATTCAAGTTGCTAATACTCAATAAATTAAAATATCTAAATATAATCAAATACTGTAATTTTTTAATACAAAATTCATAAAAAAATAAAAAAATATAGATAATAAAAGTATTTTAAAAATAAATATCTTTGGAAAGCTAAATTTTATTATTTTTCTAGAATAATAATAAGTTATTAAAAATAATAAAATTTGACTAATTAAAGTCATTATTCCAGCTCAAATAAAACTATATTTTGGTATTAAAATAATATTTCAAATTATATTTAATATTGTAATAAAAATATTTATTTTAAGTAAAATAGATTGTTTTTTTGCTCAAATAAATATATATATAAATAAAAGAGATATTGCATTGAAAATCAAAACTGCTAATACTATCAAAAATGCATCTGTTGAATTAAAAATATGATTAGTTGGATTTATATAATTTTCTGTTCAAATTATTCTTATAATATATTCTCTAAATAAAGCTCCAAAAACAAATACTATTAATCAAAATGAAAATAAAATTTTAAATGAAATTATTAATATTTTCTGTAATTCATTATATTTTTTTTTATTTATAGCTATTTTTGAATTAATTGAAAATAATCTTGATAATTTTGGTAAAATAGAATTAAGATAAAATCCTGAAATAACCATTAATACTTCAATTATTCTCATTGGTAAAGAATAAAGTGCAATACTAATATTTGCTTTTTCTCATTCTATTATTGATAATAAAATTATATCTATTTTAAAATAAATAACTGATAAAAATAATGCTATTCAATAAGGTAATGAAATTTTAAAAATATATTTAATATAATCTTTATCAAATTTCATTGATATATTACAAGTTTTTTTTGAATACCAGTAATTAAGATAGGTATTTAAAATAATTCAAATTAATGCTGATATAAAAATATATATTATTGAATTTTGAGTATTATCTATAAAAAGAAAATAAACTATAAATAAAACTAATCACAAATTTAATATTTTTCCAGCAACTACTGAAAAAAGTGAAAATTCCATTTTTAACTGTGATTGCATATAAGCTAAAAAAGTAGAATTTATCAATGAAATTAATGTAAAAATTCAAATTATAAAAATAGATAATAATTCTAAATTTGAATTATATCAAGGTAAAAAATAAGCTATAATTAATGCTACAAAAATAATTATAGTTCCTAGAATTATTCTAAGTGTTAATACATTTCATACTATTTTTTCAGTATTTTTACTATTATTTTTTTCTGAAATTTCTCTAATCATTATAGTATATAAACCTAAATCAGCTAAGAAAGCAAAAATTCCTAAATAATTGAAAATTTTTGAATAAAGTCAAAAACCTTCTATTGATAAATATTTTGTTAAAATACTTAATAGAAATATTGCAATTACAGCTGTAATTATTTTTGAAATAATTTGAATAATTGTATTTGATGCAATTTTTTTGAACATTATTTTTTATAAAAATATAATTAATTATTATTTTAAAAATAAATATTTTTTTTACAATATTTTTTTTAAAAAAATATAGTATTTTTTCTTTTTTTTAATATAATAATCTTATATTTTATATAATATAATAATTAACATACATATGAAAAAAATCATTTTAATATTATTTTTACTAATTTTTACTCTAATTATAGCTAATTATTTTTTAAAAAAACATAATGAAATAATAGAAAAACAGCAAAAAATTCAAAATAAAAATAAAAATATAGAAAACATTAGATTAGAGAAAGAAAAAATATCTCAAAAAATATCTGAAGAAAAAATAACATCTTTAAAAGAAAAATATAATTCAAGATGATTGATTAAAAAAGGTGATATTTATCTTGAAAATGAAGAACATCTTTTTGCATTAAGAGCTTATTTAGGAGCAATTAAAGAAGATCCACAAAATGAACTTATAATGAAAAAAATTGGTGATACTTATTATAAAATGAAAAAATTTAAAAGTGCATATAAATACTATGATAATTTATCATTAAGTAATTTGGTTGAAAAAGAAAAATTAGTTAGAATTTATATTAATTTAATACCTGAAGATATTATTCTAACTTGAACTTGAAAAACTGATTTTAATGAAATTTATAAAAAAATAGACAGTTTTGAATTAAATAAAGATGATACTTTTTTTTATAAGACATCTATAAAATGTTTATATGACACACTTTTATGTCAAGATAAATTTAAAAAATATACACAAAATTATAAATGAAAAAATATAAATTTATTGAATATAAAAAAAGCCTTTAATAATTATAAAGCTCTTCAAATAGAAAAACAATATTTTAAAGATGTACAAATATTAGCTGCTATTTTTAAATCCAAAATATATAGAGTTTCAAATACTTTAGCTGAAAATATTTTAAAAGAAAAACCACTATATTTACCTGTTTTAAAAATAATTGCAAAATGAAATTTTGAATTATGAAATTATAAAGATGCTAAAAAATATCTTATGGAACATAATAAAATAGATGACACAAATTCAAATGTTCATTATATGCTTTGAATTATAAATATGAAATTAAGAGAATACATTTTAAGTAATATTTATTTTATAAAATCTTCTAATACTGGTAATAAAAATAAATCTGAAATTTCTAGAAGATTAATTTATAATTATTATTTAGCAAAAGACAATAAAAGAATGCTCTTAGAGTTTAAAAAACTTATTGAACAAATAGGTAATGTTAATTCAATTGATTATAATTTATGAATTTATCATTCTATAATTAATTGAAAAATAGAACAAGCAAATAAATGGACAAATAAAGCTTTATGATTATTTCCTGAAAATGATACTTTTTATTGATATAAATGATGGATTTTAAAAGAATTATGAGAATATAAAAAATCTAATATTTATTTACAAAAATGATATAAAATAAATTCTAGAAATCCTCTTATAAATTTAAATATTTGATTATTAGAATATAAAAAATGAAATACTTTAAAAGCAAAAATATATTTAAAAAATACAATATCTATAGATGCTGAGTGAGATTTTTGAAAACTTGCTATTAAAAAACTAAAAAATATATTTGAAAAACAAGAAAAAATAAAATTAGATATAGAAGAAAATTTAAAAAATTTATAATATAATTTATTTAATATGAAAGCTAATTTAACTGATTCAGAAAAAGAAAAATTAAAAAGTAAAATAGAAAATACTTGAGAAGTTCCTACTTCTAGTTTACTTGAAAAATTAAGCTATGAAATTTCTAAGAATTTTTGAAAAGAAAAAAATCCTTGAATATACAAAGAATCTATTAAAGATTTAATTAAATTAAAAGAAAAAATTGATAACAAAAAAAATAGAGATGAATTAGAGGAAAAATTACAAAATCTTTCTTCTCATCTTTCAGAAAAAAATAAAAAAGATTTTAGATTAGCTATAAAAGGAGCAAATGAGATTTTAAAAAATTCAAAAGATTTAATAGATGATATTAAAAAAAATATTAACATATTTAATGGAAAAGATTGAAAATTTACAACAAAACTTTTTTGACAAAAATTATTAAATAAAGCTAAAAACCCTCTGAATATTTCAGATCAAATAATTTGATGATGAATTTGATTATTTAATTCTTCAGAAGCAATAAGTGTAATATCAATAAATTTAATTATTTGAGTATGAAAAACAATTCCTGATATTTATAAAATATTTTCTTGAAAATGAAAATATAATTGATTTAAAAATATATAAAAAGAACTTTAAAAGTTCTTTTTATTTTTCCATAATTATAGTTTTTGTTGGAAATGCAATATCTATTTTTGCTTTTTTAAAAGCTGTTTTCATTTCTATATTTATTTCATCTTTTTGAGAAAGTGATTCAAAATATCAATGCTTTAATGAAAAATAAATTGCTTTTATATCTAATGAATATTCTCCAAAATTGTCAAAGTTAACCCAAAATCTGTCTATTTCTTTTTTATATTTAAATGTTTCTAAAATTTCAGTAATTATTTTTTTAGCTTTTTTTAATTTTTTATCTGAAATTCAGTATTTTAATTGCATTGTTAACTCCATCTTCCTATTGTCTCTAATAGTATAATTTTCTACAAAAGTAGAAACAACCATTTCATTTGGAAACATTAATTGATGTCAATCAAAATCTGTAATTGTAAGATATGAAATTCATATATCCTTAACAATTCATATTTTTCAATCAATTTTTATAAAATCTCAAATTCTAAATGGTTTATTTAAAACTATAGTAATAGCTGCAAATACATTAGTTAAACTTTTTTGTGCTCCAAGAGCAAGAGCTAAACCTCAAATTCATGCTCATGTAATAAGAGCAGAAACATCATATCCTAAATTTGAAATTATACTAATTAAACCTATTATCCATAAAAATACTAATAATATTTTTTTAATAATTGAAGATAAATGTATACTTAATTTGTTTGCAAATTTAAGTTTAAATACTCATTGTTTTTCAAAAATTGTAATAATTATATTACTTAAAATTATTAAAGTTATAAATATAAAAATTGTACTTACAATTTTATTAGATATAGATATATAATCTATTGGAATAATTAATAAAGTAAATCATAAATAAATAGAAATAATATAATTTGCATAATATAAAAATTTTAAGAACATTTCTGATAAAATTGGATAAATTACACTTGTTTTTCTTTCTCATAGCTTTTGTGTAAATTTTTTTGTTGATTGTAAAAGTAGAGAAAAAATATTAAATGATGTATAAATTGCTATTATAGAAGAAAATATAGAAAATAATACTTTTCAAGTAATATTTTCTCAAAATATAGAATATATTTCTTCATTATAAGTAATATAAAATAAAAAATAAATTATTCAAATTACTATAAATAAATAATGTTTAAAATTTTGTAGCATATATATATTAATTAATTATATACTTATATTATCACAATAAATAATAATTATTAAAAAAAAAGTAAATTAATATTACTTTTTTTACTAGACTTTTTATTTAAAATAATTAAATTATATTTTTTCTAAAATAATATCTTCTAATTTAAGCATTAAATTTTTCTTTCACATCCAAGAATCCTCACTTAAATCAAAAATTATACTGACCCTTCATCTACTTCTTTTGATTTCATCATAATAATCTCACATAAAAAATCAAAATATTTTAAAACCTTCTTTTGTATTAAATCTAATATGTTCCCTACCTTTACCTAAAAATTCTAATTTTTCATATTGTAAATTTTCTATCATAAAAAGTGGTTTTGGATTTCACATTCCAAATGGTTTAAATTTATTTACTTGTTTTAAAAAATTAAAACCTAATTCTTTTAATTTTACTATTTTATCTATTTTTAATATTTTTTTATGATGAGAAAAATCAAATTTATTAATTTCTGCTAAAAGTTTTTTTTGAAAAAGTGGAAAATTTTCTTTTGAAATACTAAATCAAGCTGCTTGCTTATGTCATCAAAATCAAATAAACATATCTTTGTAATTTTCTAATAATTCAATTATAGAAAAATATTCTGGACTTCTACAACTTGCTACTAATTTATCTCATTCATCTTTTAATACAATAGCTGGTTTATAAAATTTTTCTGTAATTCTCCCTGCAACAATACCAATAATTCAATGAGTAATTTTATTAGAAACATAAAAAATTAAATTATTTTGTTTATCTATATTTAATAAAGCATCTTCTGTAAATTCTTTTGTTAATAATTTTCTACTATTATTCAAGTTTTCTATTTCTAATAAAGTTGATTCTAAAGTTGGTCAATTATTTAAAAGTAAATTAACTGCTAAATATGGAGTATCCATTCTACCTGCTGCATTTAATCTTGGTCAAAGTGTGAAACCAAAAATATCAGCATCAATATCTTTATCCATCTGATCTTCAATAATTTTTCTAACTCATTTACTTCTTGATTTTTTAAGCTGTTTTAAACCTTCTTTTACTAAAATTCTATTTTCTCAAATAATACTCATACAATCTGCTACTGTTCAAATTGCACAAATATCTATACTTTCTATCAAATATTTTCTAGTTTCCGTTTTTGTAAAATATTCTGGAGCAAGAGCCTGAATTAATTTAAAAGCAACTCCAGCTCAAGCTAAATGTTTAAATGGGTAAGAACAATCATGTCTTTTGGGATTAATTAAAGCAACTGCATTTTTAGGAATTATTTCTGGAGTATTATGATGATCAGTCACAATTATATCTATTCACATTTCTTTAGCTTTATCTATAACATCTTTATCTTTACTTCAACAATCAACTGTCACAATTAATTTTACTCATAATGTTTTTAATTCATCTAAAAAATAAGCTTTTAATCCATATCAATCTTTTACTCTATGTGGTAATCTATAGCTAACTTTCAATCATATTTTTTGAAAAAAATGCTGTAAAAGTGAAGTTGAAGTTACTCCATCAACATCATAATCCCCAAAAATCATAACTCTTTCATCATTTTTTTTAGCTTCTTTAATTCTTTTTACAGCCTTTTCCATATCTTTTAACAAATATGGATCATGTAAATCATCTATAGTTTTTTCATCAATATGTTCTTCTCAAAATCTTATTATTAATAAATCAAAAATATTTTTGTCTATAGTTAATCTATCATACTTTATAATATTCTGTTTTAGTGATATTTTTTGCATAAAATTGTAGATCAAAAAATTATATATATTATTATATATAAAAAAATAAAAAAAGCTAAAAAACATTTAGCTTTTTTAAAAATATCATTATAATTCTATAAAATAATAGGTTTTTAAATACTTACTATTATGCTTCCGTAGCTCAGTGGAAGAGCACTGGGCTACGGACCCAGGATAGCGTGGGTTCGAATCCTACCGGAAGTACCAATTTAAAATTATAATTATAATGCAAAAATTACTGCAAAAACATACACTAGAAAAAAAATTTTTAAAATATAAAATAGAATTATCTTCTAATGAATTAGATAAATTTAATCATTTTTTAGAAATTTTTATGGAAAAAAATTCTCAAATAAATCTTTCTGCTATCAGAAAAAGTGAAGATATTATAGAAAAACATTTTATAGATTCTATAATGTTGAATATTTTTATAGAATTAGAAAAATGAAAAAAAGTTTTAGATTTATGAACTGGTGGAGGTTTCCCATTAATTCCATTAGCTATAATTAATCCTGAGGTAGATTTTGTAGGTTTAGATTCTGTTTGAAAAAAACTAAAAGCAGTAGAAGAATTTGCTGAACAATTAAAGCTAAAAAATATTTCTACAATTAATTGAAGAGCAGAAGAAATATGACAAAATCCAAAACATAGAGAAAAATATGATTATGTGGTAAGTAGAGCAACAGCTTATTTACCAGCTCTTCTTGAATTTGTAATTCCATTCCTAAAAGTTGGTTGAATTTTTGTAGCTTATAAATTAGCAGATAAAGAAGAATTAAGAGCAGCAAAAAAAGCCTTTTCAAGACTTTCTTCTAAAATTTATAAAGTTAAAAATTATGAAATAGCAGAACAAAGAAGAACTTTAATAATTATTGAAAAACTTCAACCAACTCACAAAAAATTTCCAAGAAAAATATGAATTCCTCTAGCTAGACCTATAATATAAACCTTTTTATCATACAGTTTTAGTTTTAGTTGCCCACTTCATAGCAATTCTCAATAAAAATCACATATTTTCTAGTAATAAATTTGAAATTAAATCATATTTTGTTCTTTTTTGTTGGACATATAATTTTTTTGAATCTGCTCTTACTTGTTTTTTATTTAAGAGTAAAATATCAAAAGCAACTTGTTTTCTTATATTTATTTTTTTTATTACTAAATTATTTATAAGAGAAGAACTTCAAAAAAAATCTTTAACTACTCAAACTTGTGTTTTTCAAATACAATTAATTGTATCAGATATTATCAATTTATTTTCTTTCATATATTTATTATAAAAAAAACCATATTTTCCTAATTTTTTTTCTATTTCAATAATTCAATCAATATATGTTTCTTTCTTTTTTGGTCAAAAAAATCTAGATTTATTTTCTTCTAATCATAATAAATATTCATCAGCTTTTTTATCTATTTCTTTAAATTTAATATCTAAAATTAGATTATAAATCATATTTTCTCTATTTCATTCTATACATATAAATTCCTCTATATTATGTTTTGAAATTGAATTTTCACATTCTTCAATTTGAGAATTATACTTACACTTATTTTCTTCACCATAAGAAATATTTATACTTCAAAAAAGTATAAATATTATTAAAAATGTAGAAAAAATTTTCATTATTTATTTTTTTTACTAACAAATTTACACATAATTTTACCAAAATTATCATATATTTTTCAAAATATATTTTTACTTTTTGATGTAAAATTATTTGTTATTTTTTTACCTTTTGTAGTTTTAGATAAACCAAAAATTGAAGCTACAGCAGTTCATATAATTAAACCTGTCACTAATTTATCTATTTTTTTAACCTTTTTTTTACCAAACATTTTATTATTTTATTATTTTATTATTTAAAATTCTTCACCTATTCTATTTATTTTTATATTTTGTGATGAAAAATTTAATTTAGGGAAAGATATCTTTAAAAGATTATTTTCCATAGTTGCTTTTATCATTTCAAAATCAAGATTTTCAGGCAAAATTATATTTCTTACAAATCTTCCCCAATAACATTCTGAATTTTTTAAAAGATTTTCTTCTAATAAATATTCAGAAGGCTTTATTCTTTCTCATTTTATAGTTAAAACACTTGTATTTAAAGTTAAATCTATATTTTCTAATTCAATTCCAGCTATTGGAGCATAAATAATTATCATATCTAAAGTTTCTAAAATATCTAAAGCAATCTGACCAGAATCAGTTTCTTCTTCCAAAACTGAATTATCAGTTTCTATATTTATTTTTTTAATATTATCATCTCAAACTCAAAAAATTTTCATAATATTTATATTATTTCTAATAAATTAACAGAATGTTTTATTTTTCTATTTTTATTTTAACTTTTTTTTGTAATTTATCAAGTTAAATGATAAGATTATTTTATGTTTAAACAAAATACTAAATCCCTTAAAATATCTACTAAAGAAAAATTACATTTTCTTGAGTCTTTTTCTAATTTATTAAATTCAGGAATTTCTATAAGTAATTCTTTAAAAATTATACATTATCAAACAAAAAATTCTAAAACTAAAATATTAATTGAAATTTTAGAAAAAAATATAAATAAATGAATTAATTTAGAAGAATCATTTATTCAATTTCCAAAAATCTTTAATAATTTTGATATTTCATTAATTAAAATGTGAGAAATCACAGGAGAATTATGAAATATAATTGAAATAATTAAAAATAAAGAAGAAAAATCAAGTGAATTAAAGTCTAAAGTAATTTGAGCACTTATTTATCCTATGGTAATTATGAGTTTAGCTACAATTATGATTGGAATTTTTATGATATTTGTTATTCCAAAAATTACAGATATGTATAAAGATGCAAAAGTAAACCTTCCCTCTCTAACTCAAAGTGTTATTGATATTTCTAATTTTTTACAAGAAAAATATTATTTTTTAATTTTATATTTTATTACTTTTATTTTTATAATAAAAGTTTTTAAAACACATAAAAAAACAAAAATATATTGGGATAAATTTATCTTACATATTCCAATTTTTGGTTGATTAATTAGAAAAAAAATCCTATCATTATTTAGTTCATCAATGTGAATACTACTTTTTCAATGAGTTATGATAAATGATGCTCTGAAAATTACTGCTTGAGCTTTAGAAAATGATTATTATGAAAAAGAAATAATTAAAATTACAAATAATATTTCAAATTGAAAAACTCTTAGTAGTGAAATGTGAATAAATTTAATAACAATAAAAAAAGAAAGTAATTATTTTCCAATGGAACTTTCTTCAGTAATTAAAATATGAGAACAAACAGGAAAAATGCCTACTCTTTTAACTAAAATTTCAATAAAATTTAATAAAGAAATTGATAATATAGTTAAAAATTTATCTATTGCAATTGAACCAATTGTAATTATGGCTGTTTGAGCAATTGTATGAACAATAATTATGGCTGTAATGCTACCTTTTTTCAATATGGTAAATGTTATATAAGTTTCATTAAATCCTCAGAGATTAGTTTTTTCATATCATTTTTTAATTCAGCTTTGAAATCCATATCTTTTTCATAAAGTTTTAATTTCAAGTTATGAGCATGAAGTGCTTGTCTTTTTAATTGATATCTAGTTTTCATCTCAATATTAATTTTTGGATTTCAATAAGTTGTATCACCTAAAATAAAATGTCCAATTGAAGCCATATGAACTCTTATTTGATGAGTTCTTCCAGTTTCAATTTTAACTCTTACTAAACTAAATTTATTTTTAATATAACCTAAAACTTCTCAATGAGTTATTGCTATTTTTGGGTTAACTGAATTAATAGTTGTCATTTTTAACCTATTATTTGGGTCTCTACCAATATAACTCTCTATTGTAAAATTTGTATTTTTTACTATTCAATGAACTATTGCAATATAATATTTTGAAATATCTTTTCTTTCTTTGAAAAGAGTTTGTAAATATTGCATCATATTATCATTTTTTGCAATCATAATAGCACCTGATGTATTTTTATCAAGCCTATGAACAATTCAAGGTCTTTCTACTCCTCAGATAGTAGGTAAATTATCTCTACAGTGAAATAAAGCACCATTAACCAAAGTATTAGATTTTCATCCTTCACCAGGAACAGGGTGAGTATTTATTCAAGCCTCTTTGTTAATAATTAGAATATTTTCATCCTCAAAAATTATATCCAAATTCATATCTTCAGGTTCTATTTCATCTAATTTGTCCAAAACTATATCAATCTCTATTTCAGATTTATTTTCTATTTTTAGATTTTTAGTAATAGTTTTAGAGTTAACTTTTACATCTCATTTGTCTATAAGTTTTTGAATATAACTTCTTGAAAAATCATTAAAAAGAGCAGATAAGTACATATCTACTCTTTTTTTTCATTCTATATAAGTGCAAAATTTTATCTTCATTTA
>CAZSQW010000002.1:15876-18888 GCA_964609055.1 uncultured Candidatus Peribacteria bacterium | reverse complement strand
AAAAAACTAAATATTTTAGGTAAAATAATTTTTACTAAAAAATATCAAATAAATATTGTTCAAAATATAAATAAAAATTTTATTTCCTGAATTTTAATTTCTGGAAAATTTTTATAAAACAACATTCATAAAGAAAAAATAAAAAATATTAAAAATAATACTTTGATATTTTCTGAAATTTTATTTAAGTATTTATTTTTTTCCATAACATAAAAATTAATAATTACATACCCCTACTATAAATAAAAAAAGTATTTATATAAATACTTTTTTTATGCATTTTCCTCTTCCTCTTCTCATTGTCTTATAAGAGATGCTCTTACAACAATATCATTTTTTTGTTTTAATTTTGTTAAAATAACTCATTGAGTTACTCTTGAAGTTTTTCTAATTCCTGATAGAGTCATTCTAATAGTTTGACCTCATTTTGAAATTAAAATAACTTCTAATTCTTTTTTATCTTGTTCAGATAAAATTTTAGCACTTACTAATTTTCAAGTTTTTTCATTAATAACCATAGCTTTTACTCAAGCTCATCATCTTCTTTGGTTTTTATATTCTTCAATTCAAGTAATTTTTCACATACCTGTTTCAGTAATTGTAAAAATATATTTTACTTCTTCTGAAACTACAGATACTTCAATTACTTCATCGTCTTTTTTAAGATTTATTCATTTAACTCAAGCAGCTCATCTTCCCATTGGTCTAACATCATCTTCATTAAATTGAATAGCTTTTCAGTTATGGGTAGCTAAGAAAATACTATCATTTCAAGAAGTAGTTTTAACCCACATTAAGTCATCTCATTCTTTTACTCAAACAACTTTTAATCAACTTTGTCTAATTTTTGAAACTTGTTCCATATCAAGTTTTTTAACTATTCATTTTTTACTTACAAAGAATAAATACTTATTTTCTTCTCTAGTAATATCAAGAATAGCTGCTATTTCTTCACCTTTTTGTAAATTTAATAAATTTATAATTGGTTGTCATTTTGCTATTCTTGAAGTTTCAGGAATTTCATAAGCAGGAAGATTAAATACTCTTCATTTTGTAGTGAAAAATAATAAATCTGAATGGTTCATTGTTGGAACCATTAACATAATTTCATCATCTTCTTTTGTTCCTGTAGAAATTCATTTTCAACCTCTTCTTTGTGTTCTAAATGCAGTTGATTTAACTCTTTTGATATATGATTTTTTAGAAAAAGCAATCATAACTTCTTCATTTGGAATTGTATCTTTTGGATTAAATTCTCATACTTTTCCTGCATTTACTTTTGTTCTTCTTTCATCTCCAAAAACATCTAATGCTTCATCAAATTCTGTATCAATAATAGAATTAATTCTTTCTGGTTTAGCTAAAATATCTAATAAATCTGCTATTAATAATAATTTTTCATTTAATTCATCTTCTATTTTTTGTCTTTCAAGTCCTGCTAATTTATTTAATCTCATTTCTAAAATAGCTGCTGCTTGAATTTCAGAAAATCAAAAGTTTTTCATTAATGCAACATTTGCTTCTTCTTTAGTCTTACTAGCTCTAATTGTTTTAATAACTTCATCAATATGATCAAGAGCTTTTTTAAGACCTTCTAATATATGAGCTCTAGCTTCTGCTTTTCTTAATTCAAATTGAGTTCTTCTAGTGACAACTTCTTGTCTATGAACTATAAATTCAACTAATAATTCTTTCAAATTATAAAGTTTTGGTTGCATTCATCTTTCTCATAAACCAATCATATTATAACCAAAACTAGTTTGTAATTGAGTTAATTTAAAAATTTGATTTAAGATTTTTTTAGGAAAAGCATCTTTTTTTATTTCACAAATAATTCTTATTCAATTTTTATTTGATTCATCTCTAAGAGCTGAAATTCATACAATTTTTTTATCTCTAACTAATTCACCAATTTTAGCAACTAAATTAGATTTATTTACATTATATGGAATTTCAGAAATATTAATAACTGCTCTTCATTTTTTATTTTCTTCAATATTTGCAACTCATCTCATTATAACTGAACCTCTTCAAGTAGAATAAGCTGTTAATAAAGCTTCCCTATCATAAACTTCTCAACCTGTACAAAAGTCAGGACCTTGTACAAATTGCATTAAATCTTCAACAGTAATATCTTCAGGATTTTCTGATTTCATTATATATTTAATAGCTTCAATTAATTCTCCCAAATTATGAGAAGGAATATTTGTAGCCATTCAAACAGCAATACCCATAACACCATTCATTAATAATGAAGGTAATCTAGTAGGTAAAACTGAAGGTTCTCTTTGAGTTGCATCAAAATTATCTCTAAAATCAACAGTATCTTTTTCAATATCAGAAAGAATTAATTCAGTAACTTTTTCTAATTTAGATTCAGTATATCTATAAGCAGCTGGATTATCACCATCTATAGAACCAAAATTCCCTTGTCCATCAATTAATGGATATCTAAGTGAAAAATCTTGAGCCATTCTAACTAAAGCACCATAAACTGAACTATCACCATGTGGATGATATTTTCAAAGTACATTTCAGACAACAGTAGCACATTTTCTATATTTTGCAGTAGATTTTAAACCTTGTTCATGCATAGAATAAAGAATTCTTCTATGAACAGGTTTCATTCAATCTCTAACATCAGGTAAGGCTCTTGAGACAATAACAGCCATTGAATATTCTAGATATGATTTTTCCATATCATCAGATATATTTGTAGGAGCATCTCAATCATACTTAACAGAAGTATCTAGTGTAAGATTTTCAGCACCTTCCAAATTTTCATTATTCTCTTCACTCATTTTTTATAATTTTTAGAAAAATATAATATTTATGCTTATTTTATAAAAAAACTGCCTTTTAGCAAGTTTAAAAACATTTTTATATAAAAACTATTAAAAAATAAAAAAAAGCAGAATGTTTTTTTTAAACACTCTACTTTTTAGGGGGCAGTTTACTTTTTATTAAATTTTTATTAATTTGAATTTTTCTAAACATTAACATGCACATCAA
>CAZSQW010000002.1:0-15776 GCA_964609055.1 uncultured Candidatus Peribacteria bacterium | reverse complement strand
TTTCTTCTTTCTTTTCTTCTTCTGGAATATTATCTTCTGGAGCTTCATCTGAAATTACTTCAGCTTTAGGTTTATTAGCTACAGCAATTGCATCTTCATCATGTAAATTATGAATATTAAATTTAGAAGTATCAATTTTTAAATCAGATAATCTAATTACATCTTCAATATTCTTAAGAATAGATAAATCAACTGTAAATGAATCAACTAAATCACTTGGTAAACAAGAAACTTCAAGTTCTTTAACATTTTCACTTAATATAGCTCCTTCTTTTACTGCAGCAGAATTTCCCACAAAGTTTAAGTGAATTTTAGTAGTTAATTTTTCACCTTTAGTAATAGCATAAAAGTCAACATGTATAAATTCTCCAGAAACTGGTTCAAATTGAGATTCATGAAATAATACTTCAATTTCATCTTTTATACCTTTTATTTTTAGATTAATAATATGACTTTCTCCAGCTTCTCTATATGTTCTTAATAAATCAGAAGCATCCATTTGAATAGATATAGATTTTTGAGTTTTTCCATATACAACTCCAGGAATAATTCTAGAAATTCTTAAATCTCTATTTTTTATTGTTAAATCTCTTTTTTCAGTATTTAATACTAATTTAGCCATTTTTATATATTTATTGTTATAAAATTTTTATTTAAAATTAAGTTTTGTGGTAGTTTTGAGTAATTTAAAACCTATTTAAATTCAGATGGATTTTATATATTTATTTTAAATTTGCAAATCTTTTTTTTATATTTAATATAGAATATATAATATTTAATTTTATAAACAAAATGTTCATAGTTTTTGAAGGTGTAGATGGCTCTGGTAAAGATACGCAGTTAAATAAAGTTTTTGAATATTTAGGGGAAAAAAATAAAAATTTACAAATTTGGAAAACTAAAGAACCAACAAATTATACAGTAAGTTGAAAATTAATTTTACAAAAATTAAAATCTTGAGGTTTTTCTTCACCTGAAGAGGCCTTAAATCTTTATGTAAAAGATAGAGAGGAACAGACTATAATAAGAAAAGAAATTTTAAAACATTCAACAATATTATCTTCAAGATTTGATTATTCAACTTATGTTTATCAATGATTAAGTTGAGTATCTTTTAAAAAA
This sequence comes from uncultured Candidatus Peribacteria bacterium, assembly GCA_964609055.1. Taxonomy (GTDB): domain Bacteria; phylum Patescibacteriota; class Gracilibacteria; order BD1-5; family UBA6164; genus CALLPO01. The sequence goes on along the minus strand of CAZSQW010000002.1, from coordinate 14,654 downwards.
ATAGAATCATTACATAATTATAAAAATATAATAATTCCAGATATAACTTTTATTTTTGATGTTTCATCAGAAAATATCAAAAAAAGATTAAAAAAAAGATGATGAAATAAAGATTTTTTTGAAGATATAGATTTTTTAACAAAAGCTAATATTAAATATTTAGAAATAGCAGAAAAATTAAAATGAGAAAGAAAAATTTATATAATAAATGCAAATGAAAGTATAGAAAAGACTTTTGAAAAAATAAAAAATATTTTGGACAATATTAATTTTTAGATTTTGGATTTTTTAATAAATACTATATTTTTATTTTGCATTTGTATAAAAAATAGTTATAAACTTATTAATAATAAATATTATTTAAAATAAAATAGATGGATTTATATACAGTATTGTGAGTTGATAAATCAGCTTCAAAAGATGAAATAAAAAAAGCTTATAGAAAAATGGCTATGAAATACCATCCTGATAGAAATCAGTGAAATAAAGAAGCAGAAACAAAATTTAAAGAAATAAATGAGGCATATCAAAATCTTTCTGATGATAGAAAAAGACAACAATATGATACTTATTGAAGTACTTGATGAACCACTTGATTTTGATGATGATTTGGTTGATGATGAGTTGATGTAGATTTATGAGATATTTTTTCTGATTTTTTCTGATGATGATGAAAAAGTAGACAAAAAAAATCTTGAGTTCAAAAATGAGAAGATATAGAAGAACATATTACAATTAATTTAAAAACATCTATATATTGATGAAAAGACATAATTTCTTTTGATAAAATGTCTAGTTGTACAGAATGTAATTGAGAAGGTTGAAGTGAAAAGAAATCCTGTACAGGTTGTTCAGGAAGTGGTTATAAAACTTATACAAAACAATCAATATTTGGTGTAATTCAACAAACTGGAGCTTGTGATGAGTGTCAATGAACAGGTGAATCTTTTGAAAAAAAATGTGAAATTTGTCATTGAAAAAAGAGAACTAGTGTTAGAGTAGAAAAAGAAATTGATATTCCAGCAGGGATTGATGATTCTATGATTATAAAAATGGAATGAGAATGAAATGATTGAATTTGAACAAAACAATCAGGTGATTTATATTTAAGATTTAGAGTAAAATTAGAAGAAAAAGGACTTATAAGAGATTGAATTAATTTATTTTATGAATTAGAAATTGAAATAGTTGAGGCAATTTTATGAACAACTAAAGAGGTATTTATTCCTGTAATAGGAAAAAGAAAAATAAATATTCCAAGCTGAACTACTCATTGAAGTGTTTTAAAAATTCTTTGAGATTGAGTAAAAGATGTAAATTATGATACTAAATGAGATTTAAATATTACTATTTCAATTAAAATTCCTAAAAAACTTAGTAAAAAAGAAAAAGAACTATATATTGAAATTGCTAAAGAAAGAAAAATTGATGTTAATAATGAAAAATGAATATTTGAAAAAATATTTGGATAAAAATTTATAAAATATAAAAAATAAGAAAATGAAAAAAATACTAATAATTTTAATATTGGCTTTTGTATTAACTTCTTGTATAGAAAAAGAAGAAAAAAATGTTAATTTAGGTTTAAAAACTACAATTGATTTTGAAGATAATAAAACAAAGCAAATTATCAATAAATTAGATAAAGTAGGGAAAAAATTAGTTGAAGATCTTATTTTAGCAAAAAAAGAATTAGACAAAAAATCAATTTCTGAAATTGAAGAAAAAATAAAAATTCATTTAAAAAGTATTCAAGATGAAATGAATGATTTAGAATGAACAAAAGAAGAAAATTCTGCAAAAATTACAAGAATTGTTTCTAAAATGAAATTATATAATCAACTTGGTTTTTAAAAATAAAAAATGGTAAAAAATATTTTTACATTTTTATTTATTGTAGCTTTTTTTTGACTCTTCTCATATTTTAATTGAGGAGTTTTTTTTGATCATTTAGAAAAAAAAGAAAATACATTAAAACAAGAACAATTTATTTCTTGAGAATTAAAAACTTTTTCTTTAGAAAAAATTAGAAAATTAGAAAAAACTGAATTTTATTATACTCCATCAAAAAAAGTTTTGTGAAACATTGTTCATAAAATAAATAAAGCTCAAAAATCAATATTTGTTGAAGCATATATGTTAACTGAAAGAAAAATAAAATTTGCTCTATTTAATGCTCATAAAAGAGGTATTAATGTTAAAATAATATTAGAACATTCTCCTTACAAAGCAATACATATTAATAAAAAATATTTCAAAGAATACAAAGATTATTGAATAAATATTATTTGGTCAAATGCTCAAAATTATACTTTAAATCATTCAAAAATAATTATTATAGATGAAAAAGAATTAATATTATCCACATGAAATTTTACTTATTCTACTTTTAAATATAATAGAGATTTATTTATTTTTACTAAAGATAAAAATATAGTTTCTGATTTTGTAGAAATATTCAATTCTGATTTTACTTGAAGTAAAATAACTAAATATAATAATAATTTGGTTATTTCACCAAATTATTCTAGATTTAAAATAGAATATTTATTAAATTCTGCTAAAAAAAATATTAAAATTTATATTCCATATTTAAAAGATCAAAATATTTTAGATATTTTAAAAAAACAATCTAAAAATTGAATTGAAATAGATATTATTATGTCTAAAAAATGATATCTAAATTTATTTTCAAAAAAGGATTTTAATCCTTTAAATATTAAAATTCACAAAATAAATAATAAATATAAAATGCATTCAAAAGCTATTTTAATAGATGAAAAATATTTATTTATATGAAGTGTTAATTTTTCAAAATATGCTTTAGATTTAAATAGAGAGATGTGAATTTTATTAAAAAATGCAGAAATTATTAAAAATTTTATTATTCTTTTTAATAGTGATAAATAAATATATATATATTTGTAAAAAAATTAATAATATGTTATTATTAATTTAATAAAGTTATATATAAAACTCAATAAATTAGAATGAAACAAATTATTATTAAAATTACATTATTTATTATAACTCTAATTTTTTTATTTATATTAATTAATTATGCATTTTTTTCTGAGAAAAAAAATAATTTCACTAATTTTTCTATTAATATAGAAGAAAAACAAGAAAAACAATTGGATTTTTGAATATTTGAAAAAATAGATTTATTTACATATATTTATTCTAAAAATAAAGATTACACTATTTGAAAAGATAGTATAGTTTTTTGAACTTGAATTTATATTATAGATTCAAGACAAAAATTTAAAAATATTACTTTAGATTTATGAAAACAAAAAATAATTTTAAAGAATGGATGAATGTTATATATTGATAATAGTAGTAAATATAAAAAAATAATTTCTTTTAATGAAAAGGTAAAAATAGAATTTTTAAATAAAAATTCTGAAAAAAGATGAATTGAAATGTATCTTTTTCCACATATGTATTTTTGATTTTTACCATTTAGATTTTATAATAAAGAAAAAGCAGATAGCTCAAGAATTAAACAATTAGGTATATTAAATTATTTTAATGGTGATTTTAAACAAATAATAAATGGAGAAGAGCTAAATTTTATTTCTGATATAGAAAAAAAATCTTTCTTACAAAATAGTTTAAAAGATATTTCTAAAAACCAACAAAAATATCAAAATATTTTAAAAAATAAAAAAAATATTAAATTTTATGATATTTCAGGTAGTTATTTTATAGAAAAATATATTTCATTTTTTTATAATGATAGAAAAAAAAGTATATATTTCAAAACTAAAATTTTAAAAGATTCTATAAAATTATTAAATATAAAAGATAAAGATTTTAAAATATCTGATAATATTTTGAAAAATTTAAAAGAATTAAAAAGAATTGATGAATCAGAATTTTTAAAAATAACAAGAATACTAAAAAAAATATCTTTTCTTACATTTTATAATTTAGGTGAAAAATCTTGAATTATTGAAGAAAACTATAATAAATTAATTAAAAAACTTTATAATTATAATGATAAAGATATATTAACATTTTCAAGAAAAATAGATAAATACAATTTTTTATGAAATATTACAGAATTTTTATCTATATTAAATTATCCTATAAAATCTATAGAATTAAATGAATTAGAAATTGAATATTATATTTTATTTAAACAAAATATTTTAGTTTATAATTTGAAAAACTTTAAGCTAGATACAGAGAAATATAATATACTTTTAAATTGAATAATATCTTATTCTAAAGATATTGAAAATCATATTGATAAAAATAATAATAAAATAAGTATTCAAAATATTATATACAATAAAAAATTATTAGATATATTTTTTCAAAATTTTTCAAATAGATATTTTTATGAAAAAAGAGATGAATATAACTTACTTACTCTTAAAAATACAGAAATTATAGATATAAATGAATTAGAAAAAGCCATAAAAAAACTTTTTAATAAATATAAAAGAAATATTTGAATTCTAAAAACTAATAAAGAAAAATATAGTGATTTAATAAAAAAATATGATATTTTAGAAAAACAATACAAAGAGTATTTCTTTGCATTTCAGAATTATTCTTCATATGAAGAACAGTATTCCAAAGTTAATAAAGCTTTTATTAATGTTGATATTTACAGAGATGAAAAAAAATGATTAAATCTTGAGGATTTTCAAAACTTTTTTTACTATTTTAATGGAATAAGTAAAAATTGATTAAAAGTTCAAATTAAAGATAATATGTATTATTTGGTTGAAAATATGAATATAAAAAATTATGACTTTTCATTTACTTTTCACCCACAAAATTGAAATAAAATTAAAAACATCTCTATACAAAATACTACTTTTCCGGAATCAACAAGAGAATATATATTTTATAAAAATTTAGAAAGTATTAGTTTTTCTTTAGATAATGAAAGAGAAAAATATGAAAAAATATTTTTAAAAGCCAAAGAAGAAGAAAAAGAGTATTATGATTTTAAAAACTTTTTTATAAATAGATTTTTTGTGACTGAAAAAGAAAAAAAAGAAGATTCTATAAAAGAAACAAAAATTGTAAATGAAGATGATGAAATTATAAGAACTTTTAAAATAGCAAAATTATTATGAAAAGGGGAATTTTATAAAGTAAAAAAATATTTAAATATTAAGTATAGAGATTTACATGTAAAAAGAATTTCTTGAGAAAATTATTCAATTATAATAAAAGATTCAAATTTAGAAATTAGTACTTGAAAATGAAATAATATAAAAAAATATAAAGTAAAATTTAATTCTAAATATAAATTAAGTAAACATGAACATTATTTTTATGATATCTCACTTAATATAGAAGAAGTACAAAAATCACAAAATAAAAATATAGTACTTTTCCCAAATGTTGATTTTATAATAAAATGAAAAATTAATTTAATAGATTTTGATGAAACAATTAGAGTCTTATTTGAAAAAATAGAAGATAAAAGAAAAAAATATGAAGCTTTAGAGGATAAAAATAGTATAAAAAGCATTTATTATTTTCTATTATCTAAAACATTTCAATTTAAAAAATAGAGTATTTGAAACTAATCATATACTCTATTTTTTATTTTACTTTTATTTTTTCAAATTTAGTATGTGAGTTAATTTCTCAATCATACATCATATATGCATTAACTGGAGGATAGATAAAATCTCATCTAAATTCAGGTCTTACAGTATATTCAAAATTCAATTCATCTCACCAAGTTTGTTTTGCATTTGCAAAAACTCTATCTTTTAAATATTCTATATGATTCCAAACTCATTTATTTATATTAGATTTTCAAGATATAATGGCTTCTGTTTTAAATTTAGAATTAATTATTTTAAAAGTTGAAGGAATATAATCTTCCAAAGCTACATTTCTTCTATTTTTATCTTCATCAAATTTAATTTTAATTTTTATATTATATAATTCTCATTTTTTAAATACTCAATCAATAACTTCTTTATTATCAGATATTTTAAATATTTTTCTAGAAACCTTCATATTATTTGAAGTTTCTTTTATTTTAAATTTATTTTTTGGAACAGCTTCAAGAGTCAAATTAGTAAAAATATTTTTTCAAGAAAGAACATAAGTTGTTAATTCTACAAAATCTTCTTTATATTGAATAATATCATCTAAAAAAAATTCTCTTGTAATTATATTTGGTTGTTCTTCTCATAACCAAAATCTTTTATCTCTGTTTTGAATATAACCTATAGAAAAAGCAAAATTTGATGAATAATTACTTCAATATTTTTTCATATATTTACTAAAAGCAACAAAAGCATTATTTTTAGCAGTAGTAGAATAATAATAATTAGACCAATCTATATTATATAATTCTTTAATATATTTAGTAATAATTTTTTCATCATATCAATAATCAATTAACATTGATGTAAAAAGTGCTTTATCACTTCTTTTTGACCAATAATAATAAGTATTATTTTTATTAATATTATTTAATTTTTCTATTATTTTAACTATATTTTTTTCTATAACTTCTTTATTTTCTTTTTTATTCCAATTAATTAATCAATAAGTATAGGCTATTAATTCATGTCTAGTAAATTTTGATTTATCTACTCATTTTAATAATTTATTATAAGCAAACTCTCACTTTCACAGTTTAGCAAAAGTATAAAAAGTTTCTGTTTTATTAATATTATCTTTAATATTAGAAAAATTATTTTCTAAATATTTTGAAGCATTATCTATCATATTTTTTGGAACTTTTGCTCCAAATTCTTTCATATCGATTAATCTTCTAAGAACATATGGTGTAATATGTAAATTTGCTTGAGTATCTCCTATCCAATATCCAAAACCACCACTTTTTACTTGCATTTGTTCAATTCTTTTAATACCAGTTTTTACATTTTTTGTAGCTTCTTTTTCTGAAATAATTCAAGGGAATAAACTAGAAAAATTAAGTATTACAGCATTAGGATAAGTAGAACTCATTGTTTGCTCTATACATCAATATGGATAAATAAGAAGAGATTTTATAGTTTTTTCTATTCATTGTAAAAGATTATTAGAAAAACTTATTTTTACTTTAGATTTTTTTAAATCAGTATTTTCAGGAATTTTTATTTTAAAATTTTGTTTTATATTTTTTTCTGCTAATCATCATCTTAAAATTGTAGTATTTAAACTAGGAAATTCTTTATTTTCTAAAACTTTTTCTACAATATCAGAATTATCTATACTATTTCATAATGCAGTAATTTTATATTTTAAATCTTTATTTTTATCTATTTTTCATGATGTCCAAAAGTGAACTATTTCACTAGAATTTGAACCAACTACTAATAATTTTTCATTATTATTAACTAAAATATCTTCACTTTCAAATTTTATTTTGAAATTAATTTCTGTATCTGTATTATTAAAAATTTTTGCTCATATTTCTATTTTATCACCTGCTCTATAAATTAAAGGAGTTTTATCTTCAATTACTACATTTTTCCTAACTTCTATATTTTCACTAGAATATCAGAAAAAATTATCTTTTGAATTAGATAAAACCATTATTCTAAAATTAGTTAGATTATCAGGTAATTCAAATTCAACTCTTGCATTTCAGTAATAATCAGTAATAACAGATGGATTATAATAAGCTGTATTTTTAAAAATTGTTCTAGAATTAACTGCACTATCTCATCATTTAAAATTTCAAAATCAACTTCAACCAACTATTCAAGGTCTTGAAAAATAATAATTTTTTAGCATTGCTAGGTTAGTAATACTAGTTTGTATTTGAAAGGGAAGTTTTTTATAAAACTTTTCCAAAGTGTTTAAGTCTATATTTCACATCAAACTTATTAAACTATCATCAACTACCATAACTGTTAATTCAGCTTTTTTAATTCATGGAACCGGTACCGTATTTGATATTTGTAAAACTACTTTTTCTCTTGGTTTATAAACTTTTTTGTCAGTTTTTATTTCTATAAAAGATTTTTTTTCAGTTTTATCTACAACTATTTCTGTGTATCAAACTTTATATTCAGGTATTTTTTTATCATTAATTTCTATTGCAACTACTCAAATATAAGCATTTGGAACAAAAGTATCATCAATTAAAACTTCTTTAAAAAATATATTAGAATTTATATTTATTAATTCTTTTTTTATAACACCTTGTTTTTCTACTGTCCATAATATTTTTCATTTAGAAAATGGAAGTCTGATTAAAACTTTTGCTTTTTCTCATAATTTATAACTAATTTTTTCAGATAGAACTCTTATTTTATTATCTGAAGCTATAGGATTTTTAGCATCTTCATTTCAATAAGAAAGAACTGTAAAATATTCTTTATTATTTATATATTCAAAAATATTTTTTTCAGAAGCTAAATCGTCTACTTTTATATTTTTCTTATTTAATTTTTCAAAATCTACTTTTCAGTATTCAAAAACATATTCTCAAGTTTCTTTTAATTCATAATTTAGTTCTAATTTTCAATCAGAATTAACTTTAAAATTTTTAGAATTAATTAATAATACTTTTTCAATTTTTTCTTCTACAGAATTAATAGGTCTTTTATAACCTCTTACATCATCAATATATTTTGTAGAATAATTTTTTTTCTTAATTACAAATAAATATTTATCATCATAATCAGAAGTCCACTTTCCTTTAGATAATCATCAAGTTATTTTAATATTTTCTCATTGTTTATAGAATTTATTTTTAGTTTCAAATTTTATTCCAGCATTAGAATTCCATCTTTTAAAATGTGCTGGTAATTTGGCAATTATAGAATTTGAACTACTTATTTTTTCTCATAAATTATCTTCAACAGTCACTTCAACGATATATTTATAATCATTATAACTTGATTTAAAATCAACATCTGCTTTAAAAGTTGCTTTTCCATCTTCATCTAAAATTCATTTTCACTCACTATAAAATTCTTTTCTAGGTTCCCAATAACACCCCCAATAACAATCATCCCAATAATTATTTTCCCAATAATATTGTTTATAAATTTTATAAGTAAATTTAGCATTTTCTAGTTTTGCTCAATTATAATATTTTGAAGTAATTCAGGCTTTTATAGAGAATTTTCATAAATATTTATCATCTCAATAATAATATTCTCTGTAATATTTTTTATTTTTTTCAACTTTAACTTCTAATCAATTTAATCAAATAGTTTGTAAATTAATTTCTGTTTTAAAAGTAGGATTTTTAAATACTTCTACTGAAAAATTACTATATCAATACTGTTTTTCATCATCTTTTAAAATTATTTTATAATTTCCAAGTGGAGATGTTTTTGTTAATTTTAATTTATCAGAAATACTACCAAATTCTGATAATTTTAATTTAGAATTTAATATTTCTTTATTATTTGAATCTTCTATTATTAGTTCAAATTCTTTATTTTGAGGTATTTTTAAAGTTTCACTATTCCTAATTATAGCTTTAATATTTACTTCTTCACCTGGAAGATATAATTTTCTATCTGTATAAATATGAGAATAAAATTTTGGTTCTTCTCTTCACCATTTTTGAGGAGTAAAATCATAACCAAAATTCCAAGGAGCAATTCATTTATTCCAATGAGAATGGTTATAAGTTAGGTTATTTTCTGAAGCAGAAGTTACAAAAAATGAATCATTTATTCCAGAATACTTGTAATTCCATTCAGAATTAAATGTTTTTGAAAATGCTCATTCTACTTTTTCTTTCAAATTTATTTCTAAAATTCAATCTTTATTAGTTTTTCATAAAAATATTTCTTTTCATAAAACTAACTTATCAAGTGGTGAAAAATAAATTATTTCATTTTTTCTATTTTCTCTATTATATTTTCTAGAATGGCTTTTAAATTTATTTATATAAACTCTAATTTCTTGATTAGAAAGAGGGTTTCAAGCAAAATCATTTACAAAAAAGAATCATTTTCAATTTTTAGAAACTTTCATAGTAATATGAGAATCTATTATTCCAAAAAATATAGGATATTGTAAATTATTATTTATATTTCTGTCTTCTTTATTTTCAAAAGTTACATAATATAATCAACTTCTAGCTGGTTTTCAAATTTCTTCAGAAAAATCTATTTGTTTTTTTACTAACAATTTATTTTCATCTAGAGAAATCTTTTTATTAAAACATTTATAAGTTTTAATTTCATCAATTCAGTTAGTAAAAAATTCTTTTTTCTCTTCAAAATTTTTATCTCTTCATCTTAATATTTCTATTTTTGCATAATTTTCATTACTAATTCTACAAATTTTTAAAGTTGTTTCTTTTTTATTTTCTAAATTATATTTTATTAATTCAAAAACAGGAGGATTTTTATCCATATATAAACTCACAGGATTTTTAAAAATTATTCCTAAAAATTTATTTTCAGGAGTTTTAAATTTCAAAATTTCTTGTTTTGTTTTTGTTTCAATACTTTTATTTTCAAATGAATTAAGAGTTATTTTATACTCAGTTTCTGGTTTTAAATCAAGATTAATTATTCCTTTTTTTGGATACAGTACAATATCATCTACTGTTAGTTTTATTTCAGGTGAAATACTTAATAATTTAATTAATTTACTTTTAGCATTTGTTCTATTTTCTATATATTCTTCACTTGCAATTTTACCTTTATCTTCAAAAAAAGGTAAAGAAAAATCTATAGAAATTCTTGATTTAAAATTATTATTAACATCAAAAAATTTATTAACTTTTAATTTTGCTGTTAAATATTTTTCACTACACTTGCTTTGTATAAGTTCAAAACTATCTAAAATAATATAATTTTTTTCAAAATAATCTTTATTATATTTAATTATATTTTTACAATTTTCTAAATTTTGTGAAATATTTATAAAATTATATTTTTTATCACATTTATTTTTATAATTTATAAATTTTTTTAGTTTAAAATTTTTATTATTTTCTCAATCAGAAATATCAAAATCCAGAATTTTTTCACAATTTTCTTTAGAAAGCTCTTTTTCTACAATTTTATTTATTTCTTCAATTGCTATTTTAGCCTTATAATCAATATATTTCATTACTCAAATATAACTTCAACCAGTTATTAATAGAGTAGATAAAAATATTATTATTACTAATAATATTTTGTTATTTATTTTGTTAATCATTTTTTTAAATTTATAGAATATTTTTTTATGAATAAACTTGTAGGAAAATAAAAACTAATATACAACAATGCAATTTAGCTTTCTATAATTTTATTATAGTTTAGTTAAGAAAGTAATCAATATTTTTTTCTTAAAAAAGTGTTATAAATTTATTTTAATAAATATTATTTTGCAAAAATATTGTATTTTTATATAATTAAATTAAATTAACTTATTTATTATGAAAAATAATAACAAAAAAGCCTCTATATTATTATGGGCTATGATACTTTCAATAATTATTTCAATAACATTTATAAGTATTAGTACTAAAATAAATCAAAATATAAAACTTAATGAAAATTTTAAAAATTTTAATGAACAAGAAAATAAAATAAATATATTAAAAAATACTTTAACTAATAGCTGAATATCAAAAAATAAAATTATTATTTTTGAAAATAGTAATAAAAAAATAATTTGATTAAAAAAATGAGAAAAAAAAGAATTATTATTTGAATGAAACTCTAATTTTAATATTAATATTTGAATAATAAATTGATGAGCTTTAAAATTTAATTATGAAAATAATTGAACTATAACCTCATCTTGAATAATTAACTTAACAAAAACTTTTACTTGAATACTTAATAATAATAATACATGAAGTTTACAATTTGAAAATTTATGATGAAGTACTAAATTTATTATAGAAAGTGAAAATAGTTATAATATAACTGATAAAAAATATAAAATAATACAAAAAGTATGACATATTTATTTAAATGAAAAAAAATGAGTTTTAGAATAATAATTCTAATTATTATATTAATATTTTTTAGTAATAATGCATTTTCTAAAGAAAATACAACTCTAGAAACTGATTGTATAAATCAACAATGAGAAGATAAATATAAATGTCAAATAGAAAAATTTTGTAAATGATACAGTCCAGAAAATAAAAATTTACCATATTCACCTAGTTTTAAAACTGAGGAATATTTTTTTCCATATGAAAAAAAAGAAACTAAAAAAGAAGATAAAGATATACTTAAAAAAGCTTTAAAAGAAAAAGATTTATTTTGATTAGCTAAATCTACATATTTAGAAAATCAAAATAATATTTATGCTTGTTCTCTTTTAAAAATACAAAAAAACTCTCTTTCTCTTATAAAAAAAGAATTATCTCAAATTGATAAAACAGGAGAAATAAAATGAATGATTGATAAAAAAATTGATATAAAATTACAAAAAATAAACCTTTTAGAAAAAAAAAGAAAATGTTTAAAAACTATAAGTAAAAATGCACTAAATAATAAAAAATATGTATTATATGAATCTGCTTATGAATATTGTAAATATAGCTATTATTTAGATTTTTTAAAAAAATATTATAAAAGAATAGATATTATTAATACAAAAATAGGATTAAGTTTAGAATCAATATCTAAAATTTTAAAACTAAGAGAACAAAAAATAAAGAATGAAGAAGAACATTCTGAAAGAGTTTTTCAAATAGCTTTTGAAACTTATACTAGTTATGAAAATAACTATACTATACATATTTTACTTGAAATAATTAGATATGATTTTAATATTTTTAGACAAAAATTTCATAAATCAATAGGTCCTATAAATCAAGTTGTATATAAAATAAAAAATGCTATGAGTAAATAAATAAAAAAATAGAAATAACTTTTTGTTATTTCTATTTTTTTTATTTAGCAATTTTTTGACTATCTATATATTCTTTGATAAACTGTCCAACAAGTGGAGCTGGTTTATTAAATATATTTGAACTAAATTGTAATTGAGTTCAAGTATTAATATTACCTCAAATATCCATAGATATATGAGTTCTCTTAGATATCAAATTATTTAAATCTCAATACATAGAACCATTAATTATTAATTGTTCTGAAGTTGTTGTATCTCATTTAATTTCTCATCAAATATTAACATAAGTACCATCAATTTTAGAAACATTATTTTTAACAATAATATTACCATTTTTAACAATAAATGCTATATTTTTATTTGATTCAATATTTTGATCAATAATTAAATTTCAGTTTTCAATAATATAAGTAATATTATCTGTAAAACTTTGACTTCATAAAGTAATATTAGTATCTTTTACAAATTTTACATTATTCATTCATCTATATGAACCAAAAGAATTAATATCTCAAGGTGTTCTAGTATTTGTTGAATCTTCAACTATTTCACTAGCATTATTCTCTAATTCAGTAGCTTCATTATAAGCTGAACTAGTTTCAGTAACTGTTTCAATATTACTTAAATCTGTATCTTCTCACAATACTGTAGCAGTAAAATTAGATTGGTTAGTATTAATTCTAACACCATTTCAATTAGTATTAATTTCTCCTGCAATATCATTAACATTTGAAATATTATTAGTATCTTTTATATAAGTTGTTCAACCACCTTGACTAATAATAGTTGGTTTAGCAACTGTAATAAACATTTCACCAGCTAATATTGGAGACCATTCATAAGTTCCAAAAGAATCTTTAATAGTTAATACTAATTTAGTAGTTTCACTAGTATTTCAAGAAGTTAATCAATCAATTTCTCATTTAATATTATTTAATAATTCTGCTCTAAAATATTTAATTTCTCAAGGAAATAACCAACTAATTTTTTGAGTATCACATATTATATTTTCATCTCAATCTCAAACAACTATATTTTTATTACTTCATCTATCCATTATACAAAGAACATCATCCTCTAACAAAATAGATTCATCTCAAATATTTTCTAATTGAAGATATTCATTAGAATATTGTTCTGAATTAAAAGAATATCTATTATCATTATATTTAAAAATATTTTGTCCATCACCAATAGCAAAATTACTAACTGTTGTAATTTCAACTTCTCAACCTGTAGGAATTGTAGTAGTTCAATCACATTCAGTTCTATGTTCATTATAATATTTAAAACTATTAGAACAGTTTGGAGTAAATGAATTATTTTTAGCTTTTAATTTACAAGAAGATGTACAAGTTGAAGGAAATATATCTACAATTCCATCATTATTTGTATCTATTTTTTCACATTCTTCTTTAACTCAAGCATCATTTGGATTATCTATTTTACCATCTCAACAAACTTTTGTTGTATTTATTTTACAAGCAGGGGCTATTGTTCAAATTGGTTCTCATACATTCCAAGCAGTTGCTCTAGTTACTCAACATCTAGGAGTAGGAGTAGTAGTTGAACCATCAGCATTAGTTGTTGGATCACAAGTAAATACTGCTTCATATCTTCAATTAGAAGTATTTCTTGTACTTGCTTTTGAAAAATTTATTTTTCAATCACTATTACAATCAATAGCAACAGTTTCAACAGCACTACTTACTGTACAAGTATATTCATTATTATTTTTTTCAATATTATAACATTTTGGTGAAGAACCACTTCATCCTCAACTAGTATAACTTGCATTACAATTACCTCCTGTATGAACTACATTACTTGAATCTTTACAATTCCAAGTATAATTTGTAGTATTTCAATTAACAGTAGAA
>CAZSQW010000001.1:6179-20527 GCA_964609055.1 uncultured Candidatus Peribacteria bacterium | reverse complement strand
TTCAACTACAGTATCAGTAGCTTCAGTAGCAGTTTCAACTACAGTATCAGTAGCTCATTTAACAGCTTCAGTAGTTTTTTCAGCACAAGATGCTAAAGTAGCTAAAGATAGTAACATTGCTACAATTATAATTTTTTTCATTATCCTTAAAATAATTATATAAAATAAAAACCTATTAATTAAATATTTTCTAGGCAACTTAAGTATAGTGTTTTTTTTTATATTACAATTTTTTATATATTTTTTTTTGTATTTTTTATGTTTTTCCTTATTATAAATAATAAGAATTTAATAATATAAAAAATAATTTTATGAATAATAGAAAAAATAGACAAAATAATGCATTTAATATAAAAGATTATATTGTACCAATTTCAATTTTTATCTTAATTTTTATTTTAATTTATGTAGCTTTTTCTTGAGGTGAAAACAAAAATAATGAAAAAACTGAAAATATAGAAAATTCTAATATAGAAAATTCTATAGAAATTAATTTTTGAAATGAATCTACTAATGTAGAAATCACAGCTTTAAATAATGAAAAAAGAACAATAAAATCAGGAGATAATTTAAATCCTTGAGAAGGACTTTTTGTTAAAGAATGAAATATTTTATTTAATATACAAAATAAATCTGATTTATCATTAGATAAAAATGGTAAAATATTATATAAAAAAAATTCTAAAATAAAATTAGAATCATCTTCATTATGGATTAATACTAATTCTATACTAGACATAGAAATGAAATTTGCTAAAGTAAATATAGGGGAAAATTCTATTGTTAATTTAGAACAAAATGAGTGATCTTCTACAATTTATTTATTAAGTGGTAAAGTTGAAGTTATAAATAATTGAGGTATGTCTACTTATTTATCACCAAGAAAAAAAATTATTATATCTAATAAAAATGCTTATTCTAAAGAATTGGATATGAATTTACAAATTCAAGATTTTGATGATTTTTTCAAAATCAGTCCTTGGTTTTTAAAAAATAATGGTTCTGTTTTTTTAAATATTTCTGATGATAATGAAAACATAAGTGAAGCAGAATCATTTACTGAAGAAGAAATAGATGAAAATAATGTAATTACAAATACTTCAGGATTATTAAAATTTAATAATATATATGATGAATGAAGTGTTTCATCTTCCTCTACTAATATTTCTTGAGAATTTACAGATGAAAGAATTAAAAAAATTACTATAAATAATAAAGAAGCTGTTATAAATATTGATAATAAAACTTTTAATGTTTTAGATGTTAATACTTCTAAAAAAAGTAATGATATAATCATTAAAATATTTGATAAAGAAGATACTATTTTATCTAAATATGTTTATATATTGTATAATAATTCTAAAATACAAATAGATAATTTAAATAATTCTTATTCAAAAATAAATATTGCTCCTTTTCCTGTAAAAAGTTCAGATTTTATAATTTCAATTCCTACAGTTAAAAATTGAAAAACTACTTCTAATGAAAATACATTTTTTGGTACAGTTAAAAATCCAAATGTTAAATCAGTGACAATAAATGGGTATAAATTAAAAACATTTAATTGAAAAACATTTAGATATCATGCTCATAAAAGATTTTGAAATTTATGATACTGAATAAATAATTATGAAATTAAATATTTTGATTGAAATTGAGATATTATATTAAAAAAATATGTAACTATAGATAAAATAAAAAAAGAACAAAATAAAAAAATTAGCTGAGAAGCTAATTTAAGTAATTAAAAAAAGAAATAATTTAAAAATTATTTCTTTTTTTTAAGCTTCTAAAGCATAACCTAATTCTCTCCATAAATCTTGTATTCAGTGTCATTTTTTACTTGAAACTGGAAACACTGTTTGTCATACTAGTAAATTTTCTGTATGATTTTTAGATTTTTGTATATCTGATTTATTCAATTTATCTATTTTTGAAAGAGCTATAAACATAGGTACTCATAATTCTAATAGATATTCATACATATCAATATCTGCTTTTTGAGGTCAAATTTTGCAGTCAACTACAATAACTGCCTTTTTAATATGTTCTAATCTTTCATCCATATACCAAGAATTAAGTGCTTCAAGATGTTCTTTAATATCTTTTCATAATTTTGCAAAACCATATCAAGGAAGATCAGTAAAATTATATTTTCCATTTAATATAAAAATATTTGCATGCTTTGTTTTTCCTGGTCTAGAACTAGTTTTTACTAAATCTTTTCTATTAAATAAAGCATTCATAAGACTTGATTTACCAACATTTGACCTTCCAATAAAAATTATCTCTTTTTTATTATCCAAAAAGATTTTTTCTGCATTTATTGCAACTGATTTATGAAAAACTACTCATTTTAATTTCATCTATTATTTGTTTTATTTATAAAAATATGTTATTATAGCAATAATAACCAGTTTTAATAATTTGTAAAGAAAATATGAAACAAAATACTATTCATAAAAAATCTGTAAATAATGCAATTAGTGCTTATCTAATGCTATTTATTTCTTCCTTATTTTTATTTAATAAAAAAAATGAATATGTAAATAATGAATTTGTAAAATCTCATACAAAAGTAGCCCTTTTAATACATTTAAGTTTATTATTAACTTATATTATTTTTATTAGTTTTTCTTTTTTAAAAAATATTTCAATACTAAACTATAACCTAAATTTTATTTTAGCTAGTACTATATTTATTTTTCTATTTATTACACTTCTATATTGAATTTACAAAGCAAATAAACAAGAAATTTTTAAGATATGAGAAATTTTAAAAGTTTGAAAGATAGAAAAAATTGTAGATGTAAATTGAGATTGAATAATTAATGAAAAAGATAAATTAGATTTAATATTAAGTTATATTCCATTTATTTGATATATTACAAGCTGAAGTAATTACAAAGAAAAAAACATTTCTAATATAATAAAAATTAATTCACTAATTACATTAATTATTAGTTTAATATATATTGCTTGAAATAAAAACATTGTTTTACTTCTATCATTATTTTATATAATATTTGCTGTTTTTTCATCATTAAATATTATTACAAGAGAAAAAATAATCTGATTAAATCTTGAATTTATTCCAACTTTTACTGAATTATTAATTATAATAAAATCTTTTATTAAATATTTATCTAATTATTTTACAAAAAAAGAATTTGTTTGAATAAAAGTTTTAAAAAATAATTATTTAAAAAAATATAAAGAAGAAGAAAAAGAAAAAGAATTAATTCTTGTTAAACTTCCAAAATATAAATTACCAAATATTTTAATATATATTCCATTTATTAATATAATAACATTATTTTTTATTAATTCTAATAAAAAAATTCATATTATTAATTGAATTATGATAAATATATTTTTTATTATTTTTGGAATATTAGATTTTTATAATATTATTTATAATTACAGTTATATTTTATTACTATTTCCTATATTCTTTTGATTTTGATATATTAATTCTAGACCAGTTTACAGAATTCCAATAATTTATGATTTATTTGAAATATTAAATTTTATAAAAAATCTTTTCATAAAAAGTAAAAAAACTATTAAAATAAAACAAGCAGAAGTACATTCTGAAACTATGAAAGTAAAATAATAAAAGGTACCGGTTCTTAGTTACTAATATTAGTAACTAAGAACCGGTACCACTTTTTTTAATCTTCCAAACTATTTTTAATAACTTCCTCAATTTCATTAGCTATTTCTGGATTTTCTTTTAAAAAAACTTTAGATTTTTCTCTTCATTGTCCTAATCTAGTTTCACCATAAGAGTAGAAAGCACCTGCTTTTTTTACTACTTCTGACTTAGCTCAAATATCTAATAATTCTCAAACTTTAGAAATTCATTCATTATACATAATATCAAATTCAGCTTCTCTAAAAGGAGGAGCTACTTTGTTTTTAATAACTTTTACTTTTGTTAAGTTCCCTAAAGTTTCTTTATTATCACCAGTTCAGTTTTCAATTTTTGCTCTTCTTCTAATATCTAATCTTTGACTAGCATAGAATTTTAAAGCATTACCTCAAGTAGTTGTTTCTGGACTACCAAACATAACACCAATTTTCATTCTTATTTGATTAATAAAAATCACTGTTGTTCAACTTCTTGAAATTACTCAAGTAATTTTTCTAAGAGCTTGACTCATAAGTCTTGCTTGAAGACCCATATGAGAATCACCCATATCACCTTCTATTTCAGCTTTTGGAGTAAGTGCTGCAACTGAATCAACAACAATTAAATCAACTGCTCAAGATCTAACTAAAGCCTCTGTTATTTCAAGAGCTTGTTCACCATAATCTGGTTGAGAAATAATTAAATTATCTATATCAACTCAAATTTTTGCAGCATATTTTGGATCAAGAGCATGTTCAGCATCTATAAAAGCTGCTGTTCAACCTGCTTTTTGAATTTCAGCAATTGCATGAAGAGTCAAAGTAGTTTTACCAGAACTTTCTGGACCGTATATTTCAACTATTCTACCTTTTGCATAACCTCAACCTAATGCTAAATCTAAACCTAGAGAACCAGAAGAAAATGTTTCAATATCTAATGATCATTCTTTGTCTCATAATCTCATAATAGAACCTTTTCAAAATTGTTTTTCTATCATTGATAGTGCATTGTTTAATGCTTCTTTCTTATCCATAATAATAATAGAGTTAATGTATAAATTGCTTAAAATATTTGTTGAAGTTCTTATTTCAATAAATATACAAGTAATATATTTATTATATTTTTAATGTCAAAACTTTTTTATACTTTTTATACTTGAATATAAATTATTTTATTTTATAATTCAATTTTAATCATTCTAAAGTTCCTATAACAATCCCTTTTTTATTACATTCTTTACAAATAAAATCAAATTGTTTTTGTTCATTTTTTTCTACTTCTACAATATTTTTACAATTTTTACAATAATATGCTATTCAACCTCTATTTTCATTAAATTGTTCTCTTTTATCTCAATATTCATCAATATTTATTAAATCTCCAAAATTATTCATATATTTTTATTTTTAAAATAAACTAATTACATTTTCTTGTTTTTTTTCTAATTTTATAACTCAATTATTTACAAGTTCTATAAAACACTTCAAAGTTGCTTCTACATCAACCATAGCATCATGTGCTCATATAAAATATTCTTTGAATAATATTTTATGTAATTCCCCTAATTTTGGTCTTTTAAAACCTTTTGCTTTTTCATCTCTTTTTGGTAATTTACAAAAATTTATTGATTCATTCATTGTACAAACTACTTGTTTTGGTTTATATTCATATTCTTTTTCTAATCTTCTAAATTCTAATTTAATCATATTTTCATCATATTCTATATTATGACCAACTATAATATCAGGTTCATTAATTAATTTTAATATTTCTTCATATTGCTCTTTAAAAATTTTTTTATCTTTTACATCAATATCATAAAGATGATGAACTTGACTAGAAGCAAAAGGAATTGGTTTTTTAGGATTAATTAAAATATCTATTCTTTTTTCTTCTTTCCATTCCCAAATTCAAGCTTTTTTATTTTCATTTATTTCTCATAAAATTCCTGCAAATTGTATAATTTGAGGTTGATTATCTAAATTAGAATCTTTTTTATTTATAAAACCTGTAGTTTCAGTATCAAATACAAATACTTTTATTTTATTATTATCCATAATACTATGCATATTTTATTTTTTAAATTTTTATCTATTTAATAATAGTAAAAAAATAAAAAAAAGCTAAATTTTTTTTTAGCTTTTTATACAGTTTTTTTATTTTGAATATTTCTTATATGTATAATATTCTGAATTTTTTCTAATATTTTAGGGTTTTTCTTTGTTAACTCTTTTATAGAAAAATAAAGAATAGTAATTAAACTTGTTTTTTTTACAACTTTAGCAGAAGCCATTCTTTTTCCTTGTAATCAAAAAATAGCCATTTCTCATAAAATATCTTCAGCTTTCACATTTCATATTACTTGTTTTGTTCAAGAAATAGTTTTATAAACTTCTATTTCTCATTTTTCTAAAATATACATAGAATTTGCTTCATCTCACTCATCAAAAAGAACTTCACCTACTTCTAATATTTGTCTTTGACAAAACATTTCTAATTCATTTTTATCAGAAGAATTTAAGTCTTTTAAAATTGTAGAATTATCAAACATTCACATATTTTTTATAATTAAGGTATATATTATATTTTTTATAATATCATATAAAATATATAAAATCAAATTTAAGCTGTTTTTTTGTAACTTTAAAAATTAAATAAGAAATATAATTTCTTGCTTTTTTTATTTTTTTTACTATTATAAGCAAAATTTAAAAGAAAAAAAGTCAAATTTAAAAATAATTATAATAAAAAATGAAATTTAATTTAGATAGTTTAGTTAAAGAATTTAAATCTTTAGAAATCAAATTATCAGATCCTGAAATTTTTAAAGACCAAAAAAAAGTAAGACAAGTTTCTACTA
The DNA here is from genome assembly GCA_964609055.1 of uncultured Candidatus Peribacteria bacterium. Lineage (GTDB taxonomy): Bacteria > Patescibacteriota > Gracilibacteria > BD1-5 > UBA6164 > CALLPO01. Next base: position 14,033 of record CAZSQW010000001.1, on the reverse strand, counting down.
GAAAGAAAAATATTGAAGAAGCAGTAGAATTGTATAAAGAATATAAGTGATTAAATGAAGCTTTGGTAGAAAATAAGGAAATGCTTTCAGATGAAAAAGATGATGAAATGAAAGATATGTTAAAAGAAGAAATAAAAGATATTGAAATAAAAATTCCACAATATGAAGAAAAATTAAAATTTGCTCTACTTCCAAAGGATCCAAATGATGATAAAAATATTATGGTAGAAATAAGAGCAGCAGCTGGATGAGATGAAGCAGCACTTTTTGCTGGTGAATTATCAAGAGCATATTTAACTTTTGCACAAGAAGAAGGATATAAAACAGAAATTATAGAACAAAATATTCCAGATACAGGTTGAGTAAAAGAAATGGTTTTTGAGGTAAAATGAGATGGAGCTTATTCAAGATTTAAATATGAATCATGAGTTCATAGAGTTCAAAGAATTCCAGAAACAGAAAGTAAATGAAGAGTTCATACTTCAGCAGTTACTGTTGCTATAATGCCAGAAGTTGATGAATTAGATTTTGAATTAAATATGGATGAAATTGAAATGAAATTTACAAGGTCAGGTTGACCAGGAGGACAACATGCAAACAAAGCAGATTCAGCTGTTCATTTAAAACATGTTCCAACTTGAATAATTGTTCTTTGTAGTGACTGAAGATCTCAACATAAAAATAGAGAAAAAGCTTTTAATATTATGAGATCAAAACTTCAAGTTTTAGCAGAAGAAGAAAGAGCAAAAGAGCTATGAGATGCTAGATCTACTCAAGTAGGTTCTTGAGACAGAAGTGAAAAAATTAGAACTTATAATTTTCCACAAGATAGAGTGACAGATCATAGAATAGGACAAAATTTTTCAGGTTTACCACAGATTATGATGTGAAAATTATGACCAATAATAGATGCTTGTGGTTTTGCAGATGAACAAGCAAAACTAGAAGCAGCAGGATGATGAGATTAAAAATTAATTAAATAAAATGAAATACCTTGTAATTATTTTAGTTGTATTATTACCTTTACATGCTTTACTTATTACTTTTTTAAAATGTAAACTTAATATTGATACTGATATTTTAAGATTTTGGAAAGAGATAATTTTAATAATATTATTTTTTGTAGCATTTTTTGGAGTTATGAAAAGATTTAAATGGAATATTTCAAAGTTATATAAAAATAATTATATATTATGAATGATAACTCTTTTTATATTTACATCTATTATATTTATTTTTCTTCCTTATTTTCAGCCAAAATTATCTAGTTTTTTATGATTTAAATATGATGTATTTTTTCTTGTAGCACTTATTATTTGACTTTATTTACCAGTAATAAAAAATAATTTTAATTTAATTTTAAAATCACTTTTTTTAATTATTTGAGTAATTTTATCTATTTTTGTACCTTGGTATATGTTTTGAGATATATCTACAATTACAAATATAATGTGATTTTCTGATAAAGTATCTACTTATGAAGCTAATTCTTGTATAAGTTTTTCTCAAAATGTTAATTGAGAACATAGGTTTCAATGAAGTTTTGCTTGACCTATAAGATGGAGTGTATTTTTAACAATTTTTTATATTATTTATTTATGATTTATATTAAAAATAAATAATATAAAAAATATAAATAAAAAATTATTAATTTTAATACCTTCAATTCTTATAATAATATCTATTTTTTATTCATATTCAAAAACTTCAGTTTTAGGATTATTCTTTTGATTAGCATTATTTAGTTATTTATCATTTAAAATAAAACACTGAAAATATATTCCTTTAAAATATATAATTTCTATTTGAACAATTATTATGTGATTTTTATCTATCTTATTAATAATAAAACAAGATTTATTTCTTCATCTTGGTTCAGTATTAAATAGGTTAGATAATTTAAAAATGTCTTTAGAAATGTTTTTATATAATCCTTTTGGTTATGGATTATGAATTGCTTGACCAGCAAGTTGGGTAGGACATTCAATAGAATCTACAGGGTCTTGGGTAATTGCTGTTAATTCAACTTCATATACACATAAATTTTTACCTGAAAATTGGTATATTCAAATTTTATTAGAACAAGGAATAATTTGATTAACTGTCTTTATAGGATTATTATTTGTAATTTGATTAAAATTATTTGAAATAGTAAAAAAGAAAAAAGATTATCTATCTATAGGTATATTTACATCTTTTATTACATTGTTATTTATGGCTAATTTTACACATGCATTTGAAGAATCTGCTACAAGTTATATTTTATTTTTAATAATTTGAGCATATATAGCAAAACATAATTTAATAAAAAGAAAAAATATCACAAAACAGCCAAAAAAACTTGAAAAAGTAAAAAAATAATATACTATATTATAAATATTTTAAATATATAAATAAAGAAAAATATGTGAGCTCAAAATCATGGACTAAAATCTAATGTAGCTAAAAAACAAGCTAAAGCTAGAAAATTATCTAAATGAAAGAAAAAAGGAGATTATAGTATATATCTTGGAAATGAGAGTCTTCAAGTTAGAAAAGCACAATCTTATAAAGCAAGAAAACATTATTTAGAAAACAAACAAAAATTTCCTAAAAAAAGACTTAAAACTAAAGATGTTTGAAGTCTTATAGAACAATGAATAATTGATGAAAGAGGTTTTTTTATAAAAGGTAAAAAGAAAAATTTTATTACAAAAACTATGGCTGATGAAAAAGGAATGGATTTTTATGGAATGCCTAGATAGACTTTTCCCTTAATTATTAATTTTTAAATTATGTGAAGATGACCAGTTGTAGCTAAAAGAAGAAATGCTGTTAATGCAATTAAATGAAAAGTTTTTGCAATTCATGCTAAATTAATATCTCTTGCTGCTCAAAATTGATGAGATATTGATATGAATCCAAATTTAGCTATGGAAGTTGAAAAAGCAAGAAAAGCAGGTGTTCCAAATGATAATATTACAAGAGCAATTAAAAAATGAAGCTGAGAAAATAAAGATTTTGCTCAAATTACAGAAATTATTTATGAATGATATGCAGCAGGTTGAGTTTCTGTAATGATTTCAACTTTAACTGATAATAAAAATAGAACAGTTGCTAATATTAGACATATTTTTTCTAAATTCAGTGGAAATATGTGAGAAAATGGAGCAGTAAGTTGGATGTTTCATAGAAAATGAGTTATTTTTATTAACCCAGAAAAGTATAATTCAGATTATATTGAAGAATTAGTATTTGAAACAGATGTACAAGATTTTATATCAGAAGATTGATATATAAAAATTATAACAGAAATTGAAGATTTTAATACAGTAATTAATTTTTTTGAAAAAAAAGATATTGATATATTGGAATCAAAAATAGATTTTATTCCAGATAATGAAACTGAAATTACAGAATTTGATAAAGCTTTAAAATTCACTAAAATGATAGAAGCTTTTCATGAAGATGAAGATGTGAATACAGTTTCAACAAATGAAATAATTTCAGATGAGCTTCATAAAGAAGTAGATGATTTTATTGAAAAAAATACATTTAAAACATAAAAAAGTAAAATAAAATACTTAATTTTACTTTTTTTATTGAATTATTTTTATATATAAAAATAATTCAATAAAAATGTCAAGTAATTTTTCTAGCAAATAAAAAATAATTATGATAATATAAAGTAAATAAAAATTAAAATAAAAATTAAAATGCTAAAAATTAAAAACATTTTTTATATAATAATATCTTTTTTTATACTAAGTAAAAATAGTTTTGCTATATTAACAGGTAAATGAAATGAAAATTATGAACTTTATAAAAATGAAATGGTTGATAGAAAAACTCAAACAAGTTGGTTTGATAGTTTTTGGAATACTTTACAGGAATATATAATATATGCTATTATTGCTTTTATTTTATTTATAATTTTAATAATTATATTCAAACTTATGAGATTAAGTTTTGAATTGTATTATTCTAAAAATTTAAGATATTTAAAAGTTACTTTACCTAGAGCAGATTCAAAATTAGATAAAGAACAAGCTACAAAAAAAGATTTTAAAGAAAAAGCTGCTATAATGTCTATGTTTTATAAAGCTATTCATAAATTAGCAGAAGCTTGATTAAAAGATACTTTTTTAAATGTTATATTTGGTCATTCTAAAATTTCTTTAGAATTAGTTTATACAAAAGGACAAGTGACATTTTTTATAGTTACTTACAAAAATTATGTTGGATTAATTTCTCAGCATTTAACTTCAATGTATAATAATGCTGAAGTTCTTATAATTGATCCTTTAAAAGATTATGTAAAACTTGATAAAAAATGATATAAAATAAGAGCTGCCTCTCTTTGAAAAGAAAATGATGATTATTTTCCTATTAAAACTTTTAAATATTTAGAAGATGATCCATTAAATAATTTTATTAATGTATTTGGTTGATTAAATAAAAATGATACTGCTGTATATCAAGTTGTAATTAAACCAGAACCTTCTAAATGGAATAAAAAAGCTATGAAAGCTGCTAGTTTGGTAGCTAAATGACAATATAAAAAAAATAAAAAATGAGTGTTAAAATTTGTATGGTCACCATTTGGAATATTATTTAATCCTATTGTTACAATTTTTCAATGATCTGATGCTATGGTTTCAAGTTGAAATAATGCACCTTGAGCAAGTGAATGAGATTCATATAAAATATTTAATCAAGCTGAAACTGAAAGTCAAAAACTTATGTGAGAAGCTGCTGCTCAACCTGCTTTTGAAACTTCTATAAGAGTATTAGTAAGTTCACCAAAATATCAAAATTGTGAAGATTGAGTACATGCTATTGTTGCTGCTGCTTCAATATTTACTGATGAATACAATAATAGTTTAGATAATCCTCAAATACTAGAAGATGCTTTTCCTTTTATTTTTACTCCTATTAGACATTTTGCATTTAAACATAAATTAGTAGGTCTATTACAAAATATTTCTTATTTTTCTGCTGATGAGGTTTCTACAATGTTTCATTTTCCAGATAGAACATATAATAGATCTCCATTAATTAATTGGTTAGAATACAAAAAATTACCTGTACCACATAATCTTAAAACTCCTGTAGAAAAAACTATTCTTCCAGAAAAAGATAAAAACTGAAAAATTAAAAATGTACATAGACATTTATGATGATTTCCTATTTATAAAGATTGAGTATTATTATGATGGAATGAATATAGAAATAGAAAAACCCCTGTTTATTTTGCTAGATGAGATAGATCAAGACATCATTATATTATTTGAAAATCTGGTTGAGGTAAATCTGTATTTATATGATATTTAGCTAGACAAGATTTATGGAATTGAGATGGACTTTGTATTATTGATCCACATGGAGATTTAGTAGAAGATACATTAGCTTTTGCACAAAAAGAAAGAGCTAAAGATATTATAATTTTTGATCCTTCTGATACAGATAGGCCAATGTGATTAAATATGTTAGAGGTAATTTCAACAGAAAAAGAAGTAAGAAAAAGAGAAATGGACAGAGCTGCAATGGATGCTACTGAAATTTTTATTAAAATATTTGGTGATGAAATATTTGGACCAAGAATACAACATTATTTTAGAAATTGATGTCTTACATTAATGGAAGATGAGGAAGATGGAGGTACAATTATTGATGTTCCAAGATTATTTACAGATGATGCATTTTTAAAATATAAATCTTCAAAAGTAAAAAATCCTATGGTAAAATCATTTTGGGATAATGAATATGCAAATACTTGAGACAGAGAAAAACAAGAAATGATACCTTACTTTTCTTCTAAATTTGGACCATTTGTCACTAATTCTACTATTAGAAATATTATTGGACAACCTAAGTCTGCTTTTAATATCAGAGAAATTATGGATAATAGAAAAGTATTATTAGTAAATCTTTCTAAAGGTAAAATATGAGCATTAAATGCACAATTACTTTGATTAATATTTGTTTCCAAAATTAATATGGCTGCTATGAGTAGAGCAGATATTCCTGAAAATGAAAGAAAAGATTTTTATCTTTATGTAGATGAATTCCAAAATTTTGCAACTGAGACTTTTTGAGAAATATTATCTGAAGCTAGAAAATATCACCTAGCTTTAATTATGGCTCACCAATTTATTGCTCAAATTTGATGAAATAGTTCTCAAAAATGAGATAAACCATCAATAAAAGATGCAGTATTTGGTAATGCCTGAACAATTCAATCATTTAAAGTTGGTGCTGATGATGCTGAATATATGGAAAAAGAATATGCTCCTGTATTATCTCAACAAGATATTATTGGTGTAGCTAATTTTACAACTTATATGAAATTAAATATTGATAATTCTGCTAGTCGTCCATTTGATATAAAAACAATTTGGGATAATAATTATAAAAATGAAAAAATTGCTAGTATTATAAAAGAATATTCAAGAAGAAAATATGGTAGAAAGAAAAAATATGTAGATATGGAAATTGAAGCAAGACTTTGAATTATGCCTGAATAATATATAAACAAAAAATATGAAAACAATAATTAAAATATTTCTAACAATAGCAATATTATTTACTTTTTGAAGTTGAGTAAGTTATGCAGAAAATTATAATCAAAAAGTAAATTCTGATAATAAACCTACTCAAAATAATGTTAAGAATGATTATTTAAATAATTCAAAATCTAATAATCACATTTGAGAATGAAACAAGGGCTGAGTTGAATGAATCTCTTACTTAATGATGAATATAGCACAATCATTAAAAAATATTTTTATAGCAATTGCTAGTATATATTTTTTAATAATTGTAATAAAATTATTATTTACTGAATGATCTAGTGATGAAGAATTTAATAAATTTAAACAATGATTAATATGGATAACTATTTGAATAATAGTTATGCAAATAGCTTATTCTTATGTATCTACTATTTATAATCAAAAAATTGGAGCTGATATTGCTGAGTGATTAATACAAAATATAGTTGAACCTTTACTTAAATTACTTGAATTTGCTGCTGCTCTTTTCTTTATAATAATTGCTATATTTGCTTTTTATAAAATATTAACTTCTAATTGAGATGAAGAAAAAGCAAAATCTTGAAAAAAATCTTTTGGTTTTGCTATAATTGGTTATTTGGTTCTTATTATTTCTAAATATTTTGTAGAAGCAGTATATTCAAAAACTTTATGTGAAACAGATTGAGTGATAAATTGTATAAATGAAAAAAGTCTTAGTGATTGAGCAAAAACTATTTTTGATATTATCAACTGGACAAATTGATTTGTATGAATAGTTGTTGTATTAATGATTATATATACTTGAGCTCAAATTATTTTTTCAAATGGTGATGATGAAAAAATAAAAAAAGCAAAAAAGTCTATTATTTATATAATAATATGAATCACTTTACTTGTAATTAATTATCTTATTTTAACTTTCTTTTTAGTAGAAAAACTAACATAAAAACTATGACACATTTAACAAAAATATTTATAATATTATGACTTTTATTTAGTTTCTTTTTATTAAATACTAATGCTGCTTTAATAAATATTTGAGATATAGAATCAATAGATGGTATAAAAAACGTAACTATAGAAAAAACTTGAAGTTGAGATATAGTAAAAGATATAGAAGATACTTGATTTTCTTTACTTAAAAATGTTAAAATTATACTAGAATGAGTACTTTTAATTTTTATTGTTTATATTTGAGCTACAATGATAATGTCTTTTGGTAGTGATGATGCAAAACTTACCAAATCAAAAACTCAAATTTGGTATGCATTAATAGCTATAGTATTCATTAATGTTCCTTGAACAATATTTAATGCTATTTATAAAAAAGAAGATGGTG
>CAZSQW010000001.1:0-6079 GCA_964609055.1 uncultured Candidatus Peribacteria bacterium | reverse complement strand
AAAAGAAGATGGTGGAAAAACAATTTGAGTAGATAGCAATACTTTTACTGAAACATCAAATACAAATATATTTATAGAACTAAATATGTTTGGTGATTGAATATTTTCAAATATAATATCAGCACTTCAAGTATTAATATTTGCAATAGCTTTATATGTTGCTATTATGGCAGGTATTAAAATTATGAATTCAAGATGAAGAGATGAAAAAATCACTGAAGCAAAATGAAAAATTTTATATTCTCTATTTGCATTAATATTTGTATGATTTATGGAAGCTTGGAAACAATTTGCTATAAGATGAGATATTTGATTATTATCTTGAAAAGAAGGTATTTTTGGAAAAGCTGTAGATATATCATTATTATTTGCAGGTCCTATAGCTATGATATTTTTAACTCTTGCTGCTTATTATTATATAACAGCAAATTGAGAAGAAGAAAAAACAAAAAAAGCAAAAAGTATTATTGTAAACACATTAATTGCTATAGTATTATTATTAGTAATGGTTACATTTTTAAATGATATACTTACTATTTTGGATTAAATTTTAAACTCTAATAAATAAAAAATATGTTAAAAAAAATTTTTACAAAAATATTAATAGTATTATTTGTATTTAGCTTATTTTGATTTATTCAAAACTCCTATGCAACATCAATTGAAAATAAAACACAAGCGACAGAAGAAATTAAAAATAAAATACAAGTGACAGAAAAAATTCCTTGAGTTAATTGTGTGAAAGATGAATGAGAAAAATTATACACTTGTACAACTAAAAGATGATTTTGAGCAATTATGGAAATGATGTGAGAAATATTAAAATATTTTACATTTATTGCTTGATTATTTGCTGTATTATCATTAGTTGTTTGATGAATAATGTATTCAATGTGATGAGCAAATGAAGGAATGAAAACTAAAGCAAAAGATTATATTCAAACTTCTCTTATTTGATTAATTTTATTATTACTTAGTTGAACAATATTATATATGATTGCTCCTTGGGTGTATGTATAAAAAATGTAGGGAGAGGTTTAAAACCTCTCCCTACATTTTTTATCTCTCATATTTCTTTTGTAAATCCATAAGATTTATATCATAGACAACTGGACGTCAATGTGGACAAGTTGCTGAATAATCTAAAACAGAATCATTCAGTAATTTATTCATTTCAAAAAGACTTAATTTATGTCCAAATTTGATTGCTGCTCTACAACTTGTATAGGCAAAAATTTTATTTCTTACTTCTTCCAAAGTAATAATTTTTTTGTTTCATAATTCTCATATGTCTATAATAATTCATTCAATAATACTTGATATTCTTTCTTTTTTGATAAAGTCTGGTATAGCATTTATCATTAAAATTCAACTTGATAACATTTCTATTTCAAATCACATTTCTTCAAATATGTCTATATATTTGTCTACAATGTCTATATCTTTTTGAGATAAATTAATACTTTCTCAAATCAATAAGCCTTGAGTTTTTGCTTTGTACTGAGAATTTACTAATTTTTCATAAATAACTCTTTCTGCTAAAGCATGTTGATCTAATATAGTTATTCATTCATCTGTTTGAACAATAATATATGAATTATGCATTTGTCAGATAATTTTTCAAAGTGGAGTAATAGAAAGGTCAGAGCCCTCACCCCCAACCCCTCTCCCTAAGGGGAGAGGGGAGTTTATATTTTTTAATATTTTCTCAGAAAAATTAAATGATTCTTTTATTTGTCATTGATTAGGATTTGGAGAAGTATTTTTGTATGGAGAATATGATTTGAATTTTGTTCCTGAACCTGTGTAAAACTCTTCTTTTTTAGGAATAAGATTTTCTTCAATATTATTTATTTTTAATAAACTAACACTATCAAGCTTATCTTGAATAGAATGATATATTCATCTAAAAATAGTAGATTCATTAGCAAATCTTACTTCTAATTTTCTAGGATGAACATTTACATCTACTTCTGTTGGATTAACTTCTATATTCAAAACATAAGCAGAATGTTGTCCATGAGGTATAAATCTATTATAAGCATCTTTTATAGCTTTGAAAATAAGTGGGGATTTAATTATTCTATTATTTACAAAAAGAGCTTGTTTTTTATTAGAACCAAAACTTACTTTTGGATCACTTATATATCCAGAAATATTAATTCCAGACATCACAAAATCTATTTTTAATAAATTAGAAGAAAATTCTTCCCCATAAATATTATAAATTCTAGTTTCTAAACTTTCATTATTTTTATATTTAAAAATAGTCTTTTCATCATTTATTAATTCAAATCAAATTTTTGGATAACTAAGAGCAATTTTTTTTAATAAATCAGAAATATAACCATATTCCGTTCTAGGTTTTTTAAGATAATTAAGTCTAGCAGGAGTATTATAAAATAAATCACTAACTATTATTTTAGTTCAATTTTCACAAGGAAATTCTACAATATCAGATTCTTTTCAATCTATTACTTCAAGAGAATATCAAAAATTATTATTTCAAGTTTTTGAAATAATTTTAAATTTTGAAACTGAAGAAATCGAAGCCAAAGCCTCTCATCTAAAACCAAAAGTCATTACATTATAAAGATCATCTAAAGATTTAATTTTAGAAGTAGTATATTTTTGAGTTACTAGATTCAAATCATCTTTTTCAATTCCTTCACCATTATCAGTAATAATAATTTCTTCTATTCAACCTTCTTTTATTTCCACTTTTATTTGAGTAGCTCCTGCATCTATAGAATTTTCAACTAGTTCTTTTACCACAGAAAAAGGTCTTTCAACAACTTCACCAGCAGCTATTTGATTAGATAGAATTTTATCTAGTTTTATTATTTTTGACATATTTTTTTATATTTTTTTATATTTAATAATATTATATAAAAAAATCTTTCAATTTCAATTAATATACTTATAATAATAAAAAAATTATATATAATTATTTATAAAGAATGAATTTATTTATAAATGCTATAAGCACAAAATGAATATTAATATTATTTAATAATAATAGAAAAATAATATTTGAACAAAATATAGAAATACTCTGAAATGAAAGTTCTAAATTAATTCTTTTAATAGATGAATTTTTAAAAAAAAATAAAATTAGCTATTTTGATTTAGATAATATTATTTTAGTAAATTGACCTTGAAGTTTTACTGGAGTAAGAACAATAGTACTTGTTATTAATTCTATAAATTTTATAATTAATAAAAATATTACTTCTATAAGTTTTTTTGATTTATTTGAAAAATATCCTATAATTAAATCATCTAGTCGTAGAGATTTATTTGTAAAATATAAAAAAAATGATAAAATACAAATAGTTCCAAATGATAAATTCATTTTAAAGTGAAAAATTTATTGAGATTTAAATAATAATTTATTATCTGAAAAATTTAATATTATTTCAAATATTAATTATACTAAGATTATTTCAAATATTGTATTTAAAACAAATGATTCTTGAAAAAAAATATATAAAACTAAACTAATTGAACCATTATATATTAAAAAACCTAATATTTCATAAAATATAATTATGCGTGATACAGCAAAAGATATAAAATTAAATGATTTAAGACCCTGAGAAAAACCTGTTTTACTTATCAAAAGACATTGGATAATTTTAGTAAAATTATTTTTATATTTTTTATTGGGAATATTTTTAACGATTATTTTTTATATTTTTTTACCTTTAATATTAGCAAATATAATTGCTCTTTGTTTTTGGATGTTATGGCTTCTTTTTCTATATATTGAATGGATTGATCATGAACTTGATATGTATATAATTACAAATAATAGAATTATTTGAGTAGAACAAATTGGTTTTTTAAATAGAAAAGTTTCAGAATGTAATTTATGACAAGTTCAAGAAGTATGAAATCAAACAAAATGACTTTTAGCAAATTTGTTTAATTATTGAACAATAACTATTCAAACAGCTTGAAGTACAACTAATTTTATAATGGAAATATCTCCTACTCCTATAAAAAACTCTAGAAAAATTTTAAATGAAGTTGATAAATATAGAGATGAAGAAAAAAAATAGTAATTATTTATAATAATTACTATTTTTTAATCTTCAAATCCTTTTGGAATCATTTGTTTTTTTAAGTCTAACTTTTTTTCTAAAACATTAGCAATTTCAAAAAGTCCTTTTTCATTTAACCTTTGTGTTAAAATCTGAATTCATATTGGAAGTTTTTCTCAGTCTTCTTCTACAAAACCACAAGGTACTGATATACCTGGAAGTCAAGCTAAACTTGCTGGAATAGTATAAACATCTGCCATATACATTTTAAGTGGATCTGTTGATTTTGTTCCTATTTTCCAAGCAGCTTCTGGAGAAACTGGAGAAACTATAGCATCTACTTCTTCAAAAGCTTTATCAAAATCTTCTATAATTAATGTTCTTATTTGGCTAGCTTTTTTATAATATGCATCATAAAAACCTGCTGATAATACATAATTTCCTATAATTGTTCTTCTTTTTACTTCTTCTCAAAGACCTTCTCCTCTATTATTTTGATACATTTCATTAACATTTTCAAAACTTTTATCTGAATTATGTCCATATCTTAATCAATCTAGTCTTGCAAGATTAGTTGTCACTTCTGCTGGCATCAAAATATAATAAGTTGTCACTCAATACTTTGTCATTGGAAGAGAAATTTCTTTTATGATAGCTCATAATTCTTCCATCTTTTTGATAGTATTTTGAATTTCAGTTTTTACATTTTCCTCCAAACCTTCTACAAAATATTCTTTTGGTATTCAAATAATTTTCCCTTTTAAATCTGTTTTATCAAAAATTTCATCTGAAATTATATCTTTTTCTTGAACTGAAGTCATATCTTTTTCATCTTGTCCATTCATTATATTATACAAAAAAGCAGAATCTTTTACTGTTTTTGTAAATGTTGCTGGACAATCTAAACTAGAAGCCATTGCATGCACTCAAAATCTTGAATTTCTACCATAAGTTGGTTTAAATCCTACTATTCCACATAGACTTGCTGGTTGCCTAACACTTCAACCTGTATCTGTTCAAAGACTTGCTGGAACCAAACCAGCAGCAACAGCAGCAGCTCAACCAGAGCTTGATCCTCAAGGTATTCTATTTATCCCCCAAGGATTTAAAGTGTTTTTAAATGCTGATTTTTCACCTGAACCTCACATTGCAAATTCATCCATATTATTTTTTCAAATATAACTCATTCCTTCTTTTTCTAATCTTTTTACTACTGTAGCTGTAAAAGGTGGTTTGAAATTTTCTAGCATTTTAGATGCTCCACTAGTAATAGTTCATTTTTTAGAAAAAATATCTTTTAATGAAATAGGTAATCATTTTAATTTTCATTCATTTTTATTAAATCAAGAAAAATCTGTAGTTAAAAAACTTCATAAGTTTTCATCATATTTTTCTATTCTTTTAGTAAAATATTCATAAATTTCTTCACTAGTTTTTTTTCAAGATTCTATTAAATTTAATAGTTCCTCCAAACTCATATCTTTTAATTGCATTCTGTATTTTTTAATAAGTATTTATTTTAATATTATATAATAAATAACAAAAAATCAAAAAAAAAAGAACTTTTTAATAAATTCTTTTTTTATAATTATTTAATTTCTTTAAGTCTAGCAGCTTTACCAGTAAGTTCTCTAATAAATTTGATAGATTTTCTTCTAACTTTAAATTGTCTAAGAATAGTAATTTCTTTTATAGTTGGAGAGTGTATAGAAAATATTTTTTCTACACCAAATGCTCCAATTTTTCTTCTAACTGTTATAGTTTTTTCAAGAGCTGATTTACCAGCAGTCTTAATAACTAGACCTTTAAATTTTTGTATTCTTTCTTTTGAATTTTCTTTTATGATAATAGAAACTTCAATTTCCATACCAGTTTTAATTTGTTCTCTACCTTCTTGTAAAAAGCTTTCTTGAACTTTTTTTACAATTGCTGAATTTCCCATATTTTTGTATTATTATTTATATAAATATTTACATTAGCTGTAAAAACGAGCATATCATATTAATAAATTTATAAAAATCAAATTTAAATTT